>CALXPK010000001.1 GCA_944390265.1 uncultured Alphaproteobacteria bacterium
ACTGTTTTCTTACTGAAGATAACATTCTGCCATATCCTCAAAAAATTTTTTAGTTCTAAAAAACCGTGCAGGGTGCACTTTCCCGCACGGTTTAAAATATAGCAAATGCAAGTAAAAATTTGGTTAATGCGAAAAAAAAATAACGAGAAGGCATGCTGTCTTCTCGTTATTTTGGAGCTTGAGGCAGTTTCCTCAAGTTTGGCAGATAAACTTTTTATTTGCGCAAAATATCCGACATTAAAGGTCTGCGGTTGGCCAAAGAAGCCGGACGGATAAAATGCGGCGTATCATCATTCAAAGCCTCGGGCAAATCAAAATCTTGCTGCGGGGTCAAAGCCACATCTTTGGCTTCTTTGAACTGAAAAGCACAACTCATCCCCGGAACGGCACCGTAAAAATCGGTCAAGCCTTTCACCTCTTCTCCCTTGCCGACATATAAGATTCCGCCCGGAACTTGCATGGAATGAATTTTGGCGCAAAGTTGTTCTTGCAATTCGGGCGTGAAAAAGCGCAAAACGTTTCGGCAAAAGATGATATCAAATTCTTCCTTAAAAGTGGCTTCATCAAGCAGATTATAGCGGCGAAACTCCACCATTTTTTTAATATTGTCATTCACGCGCCAATTGGTTCCCTCCAATGTGAAGTTATCAATCATCAGCTCGGCTTTGAGGCCGTTTTGAATCTCAAACTGGTCATAATAACCGCGTTGGGCTTTGGCAATGGCCGCCGAGGACAAATCCGTGCCGATGATATCAATTTGCCAATCGCTGTAGGGCAAAACCTTGTTCACGATAATGGCAATGGAATAAACCTCTTGCCCGCTGGAGCACCCCAAACTCAAAATGCGCAGTTTTTTGATATTGCGGTTGGTTTCTTTTATCAAAGGCAAAACATATTGCTCAAACTGCTGAAACACATTCCAATCTCTGAAAAAGCGCGTATCAGCCAGCGCCAAAGTTTCAATCACCTGAGAGATGAGGGCTTTTTGTCCGGATTTGAGCTCAACAATCAAATCTTCAATAGAGGCAATGCCTTTTTCTCTGATAAAATTGGAAAGTTTTTTATCAATGGAAAAATATTCCCGCTCAGAAAAGTTCCAGCCGGCCTGACGGTTGAGAAGATTAATCAAAAAATCAAAATCGCTTTTTCGCATGTTTATCTCCTACATCAACCCCAACATTGTAATTTTGCTTTCAATAATCTCTTCATCAAAAGGCTTCATAATATAGTCATCGGCGCCGCCTTGCAAAGCCTCTCTGATTTTGGCCTCATCGGTCAACGAAGAACAAAAAATGACTTTTGGCTGTTGCATTTTGCTGTTTGAGCGAATCATATAAAGCACGTCAATTCCTTCCATCACCGGCAAGCGCCAATCCATGATGATGAGGTCGAGCGGGGTTTGGCGCCATTGTTTAACCACGTCTTCGCCATCTTCAGCTTCAATCACGTCAAAACCCAAATTGGACATGATTTTGGAAAGCACCATCCGAATGATTTTTGAATCGTCAGCAATTAAACACGTTGCCATCATACACTCCTTAACCAATCACAAAGCCAAAAGCACCCTCGTCTGAAAAGCCGAGTTGCCAGTCAGATGAGTTGATAATTTTTAATAAATAGAAAACCGGAGCATATTGTGCGAGGTATTCTTCCTTTTTTCCGGAGAGGAGCGCCAGAATGTCGTCCTTTTTTGGCGCAGAGATTTTTGATACAGCAGAAATGTTAACAAATAGTTTACAATTTTTTTCAAAAACATTAATTTCCCCACCTTTGATGATGAGGTCGGTCAAAATCATCACCGCTAACATCATGATTCTGGCATATTTTATGGAATAATCCTCTAGGTTTAAGATAATTGGAAAATTTTTATTTCCGATTGTGCTTAAATATTCTCTGGTGGTTTTTGCCACCAAAGCGGCATCGGTCAAATTGGCATTGTTGAGGCCGAAAGCCATGCGAAAAAACTTCAAGCGAGCCGACAAAACCGCAGAACTCACTTTCAAAATTTCTTTAATATCATCCATAAAGTCGGTGTCGCCTTCTTCCATCAACTCCACGGCATTGGCCACGGCGCCGATATTGCCGATTAAATCATGGCTGATTCGCGTACAAACCAATTCTGTAATCGGAGCATTGCTCATTTTGTTCTCCTCATTAAAAACTGTATAAATCCGTATTCATAAAGCGCTGATCTTCGCGCGACATACGGGTATAATCAAGCTCTCGGAGCATGGGGTCTTCCAGCACCAAAAAGCCTGTTGATGCCTTCATATAAGGCTTGTTCATACCCAAACCCCAAGTCACTTCTTCCTTATTATCGGGAGTGCCGTATTTTTGGTTCACCTTTTTCCAAAAGTCAAAAACCTTAATATTGCGCAAATAAGCGGCCTTAGCCCCACTGCCTATCACCTTGCCCGACATACTTTTATACATAATGCGATATATTTTGTTGCCGGTAAAATTGGATGTGAGTTTGATTTCCACTTCTTCTTTGGTCGAAAATTTGGCATATTTTGCGGTTTCCACATATTGATAATTGTTCGTTTTAGCCATCTCCACCACGCAGTTCATCAAGCGCTCATAACCCACCACGCCGTTGTTGCGGCAGGTCTCTTCATTGCGCCATTTGATGAAGTTGGGAATCTCCAACTTTTGCGAAACGCGTTTAAAGCCGCGCACCATCATGGCTTTTTCGGCCTGAGCCAAGTTCATCCGCAACATAATCCCCGAGATATCAAACACGGAAGCATTGGAGCGTTTGGATGTCAGGCGCGAATCTGCCATCAAACCGGAAAGCGTGCTGTTGGCGGCAGAAGCATTGTCGTTTGTGGCGCTTTTTTGAGCATTAATTGCCTGAGGCACGGAAGTGGCCAGTTCATCAACCCAAGTTCCGGACACATTCGGCAATTTGAGGCCGGAATTTTGCGGCGGATTGTTTTGTTGCAGGGTTTGCGTCAGTGTTTCGCCCTGAGAAACGGACTGTGCGGCCGGTGCATCTATCGGCGTCAAAGAAGCCGTGGGCACATTTTTTTGCATCATCGGCACGGAAGCGGCATTTTGTTCAAAAACAACCTCATTATCTGCCCCAAAGCTCATATCTTCATCCGACATAAAAGTTCCGCCGGCGGCCGGCGTTGCGGTTGAAGCCGGCACATTGATGGGTTGCAAGCCGTTCATCTGCGAAAAATTGGCCGTCTGCGCCCCTGCGCCGTTTGCCCATATCAAGGCTCCGAACACCGCCAGCACACAGTTCAATCCCAATTGCCGTTTCATCAAAAACACTCTTTTTCCTTAATCGATTAACTGTTCAACATGCTAACCCAAATTTTAGCACATAGCAAACATTTCAACATATTTATCAAAAGAACTTTTATATTTACAATTTTTGCACCTTTGCCTATAAAGAAGAAAAAAGGAAAAAATATGAATAACCCGATTTTACATATCATCGGCGCCGGCTTGGCCGGTAGCGAAGCCGCTTGGCAGGCCGCGCAAAGAGGCATTAAGGTCATTTTGCATGAAATGCGCCCGCAAAACTATTCTCCGG
>CALXPK010000002.1 GCA_944390265.1 uncultured Alphaproteobacteria bacterium
TTAACTCATTAGCTAAGACTTTGATACTGATTGTTCCATAGTGTTCGGAGAGGGAATTAGAACCCTCCCAGCCACAAAGTCTTTGTACGCGGTCAATCGGACAGTTGTTATTGCGTAGAATCGTTCGAACAGTATGGCGGAATGAGTGAAAAACAAGTCCTTTGTCCGTCAAACCGAGAGAATCAAGGAGCTTTCCAAACCATTTAGACGGTTGAGCAGACAACTCTCCGCGTGTGTTTGGCTCTAAATCCATAAAAATGCGTTTGTTTTTAGTAGGACTTTGTTTTTTCATGAAATTTACAAATTCCAAAAATCCTAATTTGATAAGCTCTTGATGAATCGGAATCTTACGTATACCAGCCTTGGTCTTGACGTGCTTGCCGTCATTTTCATTTATGCTGATAAATTTAATACCGTCTTCTTCTTGAATATCATCAAATTGGAGCTGACAAATTTCATTAAGTCTGGCACCTGTATATAAGCCCAGTAGCCCAATCCAAAAGAAAGAACGTCGTTGTCGGTTATTATCCCAATGTTTGGAATAAAAGTCACTGTGGAATATTTTTTGTAATTGCTGTACGGTGAACGGCTGGTATTTTGTAATCTCTTTTGTTTTTTCGGGAGACGGTATATCTATTTCATCCATAACATTTTCTCTGATATATTTACGCTTTAAAGCCCATGTAAAGATGGATTTTAAAGATTGAACGTAATCAGCGCGAGTTTTGTCTGAAATGCATTTTTCAGGGTGTTTTTTGTTTTCATTAATAATTTTATCAAGATGAGCAATCTGTTCTGATTTCAGTCTTAATGGTAAAAATTGCAAAGTTAAGACTAATTCTTGTAGATCTTCAGGTTCTATATCGCGAATCTTTTTATTGTTTAACAATTCGCTTATTACTCGCATTCTTTGATTGATTTTATTTTTTTGGGCTTGAGATACATTATTTCTGGAGAGTTCATTATTATAAGTTTCTGCAAGCTCGCTTAAAGTTAAATTTGGCTTTTTATAAGTAATCGGGTCAAGGTTTGTTTTTTGTAGTTGTTCAATCAATGGAGGAGAGGATATGAGCTTTATTGGATAATTTCTAATTTCGGCTCCTTTTATGTATTCGATGATAAATTCTAAGTATTGAATAAAAGCAAGCAGAAATGCGCGAAGCATATTTTCTTTACATGATTCAGTCGGCTTTTGCATTTTTTTATAGTATAGGTATCTTTCAAGGGAGCTTTCAATTGCAGCGAAGTGCCCTAAATGGTATTCCTCAATATATTCTTTGAGGAGTAGATTATAATAATTGAGAGTATCAACACTTTTTATAACCTTTCCTTTATCTTCAGATATTTGTTCTATACAAAAATCGAGTGCAATATCTTCAATAGCTCCATCACTATATTCGTAAGGCTCTTGAATTCTTTTTACACTGGAAAAAATACGGTCAAATTCGATATCAAAATCTTTATCATATTCATCACCGAAGCCTTTTATGTGTTTCATTTGCATTTCCCTTACAAACATTGCATTTATTCTAGCTATTGTAGACAAGCTTCTGATATTTGCAACTTTTTTATCTTTTGTATGTAAAGATTTCCAAATCTGTTTTCTTTTAAAAATGGGAATCAGTGGGCGGGGGATATTTACCACAACGTAGAATGAATAACCTCGGTCGAATATTGTCATTTTTACCTCATAAGTTAGCCTAATGACAGTGAGGTTATTAGCAGAAGTTATTAGCAGTTTTGATTTTTTTTAGATTTAAAAAAACAAAAAACCTTGTGAAAACAAGGTTTTAGTTCAAAATGTGGCTGGGGTGGCTGGATTCGAACCAACGAATGACGATACCAAAAACCGTTGCCTTACCACTTGGCGACACCCCAATCTCGATAACGAGGCTATATATATTCTATATTTTTTTATTTGGCAAGTGCTTTTTTTTATTTTTTTCAAAAAAATTTTTTCTGGGGATGTTTTGTTTTTTTCTCTATACCTAGGTTTCTTAGAATTGTATGAAAAACCGATATCTGAAAGTTTTCTTAAGGATTGTGACTATGGAATATTCAAAAAAAATTGTTTCGGATATCAACCTCTTTATGCAAGAATCCGATCTAGATAAAGTTTATATGTTTGGTGGGGCGGTCTTGGATGTTTTGACCCAAGAAAAGCCCAAAATTAATGATTATGATTTATGTGTGAAAAATCAGGACGAGTTTTATGCCACTTTGCAAACTTTGGAACGTAAAGGAATTGAAATCTCTGAAGTGATGCGGACGCATAATATTTATACCGTAATCCGCCATCCGCAACTCGGCCAAATTGATTTTTCTTGTATGGATCCCGAAGATAATGGTATTTTCAATATTGAAAAAATATATGCCCGTTTCAAGCGCAGAAACGGACATATTGAGACTAAAATTATTGATAAATACGGAGCGGTTGATAGTATTAAACGCGGAGAAATCAGAATCTCTTGCAATTTGGAAAAAGAGGGAGCTTACAACATTTTGCGTCGGTTTTTGGCTAATGTCGGTAAATATGGCTTGGATATTAGCAAAAACGGACGCAACCAAAATACCATTGATCAAATTAATAAACTCTTTGCGGCCGGATATCATTATATTCCGCAAGACAAGGTGCGTTGTTTGTCCCGGGTTACCGCAAGTTTGAAACGCGCTCCGAATAGAAAAGATTTTGTAAAAAATATCGGTGAACAAAATATGTTTCAACACGCGTTTCCCGATTTGCATAAATTGTTTAATAATCCGCTTTTTCAAAATTGTGAAAAACTTAAAACATCTTCTTCGCAAAAAGAATTGTTGGAATTAATGTTGGCTAATGTTGATTTTAAGGACAGAGATGCGATGGTTGATTGTCTGATGCTTTTATCTCGCCGCGAGAAAGCCAGACAAGATAAAGGCGTGCGGGAGTTTGTGGAAAATATTTCTTCAGAAAAAACCTCTCCGCAGAGATTGACCAAATCTGTTCTTAATCCGGTGTTCCAATATATTTTGGCGAATAAAGGAAAGGTTAAATAACAAATGAAAGTGATTGTTCTGGGTTCCGGTTCGGCTTATGGTTGCCCGATGATTTTTAACAGTTGGCGTAAGCTCACCCCTAATCATCCAAAAAATATTCGCAACCGTGCGGCAATTTATATGGAGATTGACGGCAAAAAATTTGCGGTTGATTGTGGGCCTGAATTCCGGTTGCAAATTAATCAGAACAATATCACCGATTTGGATGCCGTGTTTATCACCCATTCGCATTATGACCATATTGCCAGTGTGCCGGAATTGTCTCGAGCTTGCTCGGTTCTTGCTCATCCGATTGAAGTTTGGTCGAGCGCGGAAACGCAAAAAGATTTGAAGCAAGAATATCCGTTTTTGTTTAATGGTGAAGAGCAGGAAGGTGCCGGATTACACTGGCGCGTATGTCCGAATGTCGGTGAATTTGAAGCCTGCGGCGTGAGGTTTCAGACCTTCCAAGTGCCGCATCATCGTTGGCATTGCTCGGCTTTTCGTCACCAAGATTTTGCTTATGTGACCGATTGGGAAGAAATTCCGCTTGAAGGGTTAGACATTCTTAAAGGTGTGAAAACTTTGCTGATTGAGTGCAATAATGGGCTTTATCCCGAAAAAAACGGACATAGCGATTTGGAAAACGTGAAAAAAGTTGCTGAAATCATTAAGCCGGAGCGTGTGATTTTGACACATCTTTCGGCACGGGTGGATTATGAAGAAACCCTGCCTGCCTTGCCCGAAAATTTTGAACTTGCTTATGACGGAATGCGTTTTGAAGCATAAAGAAAAGGCCCTGAATTTCAGGGCCTTTTAATTATTCTGCGAGAAGTTTCTTCTTTTCTTCTTTGGCTTTTAAGACATCCAAATCGCGTTCTTTGGCGAGCTTGTCCAAAATGGTTTTGACAACCTTATCAATTTGTTTATCCTCGCGATAATCGGCCGGCAGAGCAAAATTGACGCGGCCGTCGCGCAAGAGTTTTAAGGCCGTGGCTTTATTGCTTCCGTTGGGATTATAAACGGCAATGGCATTGCCTTTGCGCTCTTTGGTGAGTTTCATCGACGGAATATCGGTGCTTCCGTCGCCAAAATATATCATTCGAGTAAAAGGAATGCGGCGCTTGTCGTCAGGCATGAACTCATTGACGGCTCTATCTTCCAATTTGCCCAAGCCTTTGTTGATTTTGGATAAATATTGCGTTTTGGTGGAATAGTTGACGATGCGCGCCGGCCAAACCGGTTTGCCGGTTTCATCAAAAGCAAAGCTGCAACCGAAAATGTCTTTGAAATGTTTTTTGATTTTGCAGCCATACAAAATTTCTTCATAGCCGGCGGAGATGATATAATGTTCCACATCTAAGTCGAGCTTTTTGCCATATTCATTAATGCGGTCAAACCAACCTTCCACACCCGGAAAATATTTGATGTTTTTGCCGGCTTCGGCCATATTTTCACGCGTGAGCTTGATACCCAGTTCTTCGGCTTTTTTTACAAAGTAATACATTGAGCCGGTAACCTGATCGGCAAAATGGTCGCGTCCCCATTTGTTGGCCTCATACCAGAAATCATCCGGTTCCATGCCAAATTCGGGAATCAGCGCATAGTTTTGCATATCGGTGGTGCTTAAGGTTCCGTCAAAGTCATAAATCAATGCAACTTTTGTTTTTTTTGCCATTTTTTATTATCTCCTACTTGCTTTTTGCGAATATCTATTATAAAAATAACAAGTTAATTTTTTGATAAAAACTTTTTTAATGTAAAGGATTAAGAAAATGCCTGCAACATCTATGGATCAGCTGGTCTCTTTGTGCAAACGTCGTGGTTTCATCTTTCAAAATGCCGATATTTACGGCGGTATGCAAGGTTTGTATGATTACGGTCCGTTGGGTGTTGAACTCAAAAACAACGTCAAAGCCGCTTGGTGGCGCGCCATGGTTTATGAACGCGATGATGTTGAAGGCTTGGATGCTGCCATTTTGACCAACCGCAAGGTCTTGCACTACTCAGGCCATGAAGATACTTTTTCTGATCCGATGACCGACTGCCGCAAATGCAAAGGCCGCTTCCGTGCCGACCATATTAAAGACGGCAAATGCCCAAACTGCGGTTCTACCGATTTGACCGAGCCGCGTCCGTTTAACCTGATGTTTAAAACCACGGTCGGACCGATTGATAATGCTGAAAATATTGCCTACTTGCGCCCTGAAACCGCACAAGCCATCTTTACCCAATTTCGCAATGTGGTCGATGCCACCTCGCGCAAATTGCCGTTTGGTATTGCCCAAATCGGAAAATCTTTCCGCAATGAAATTACCCCGCGCAACTTTATTTTCCGCGTGCGTGAGTTTGAACAGGCCGAGCTTGAATATTTTGTGATGCCGGGCGAAGATGAAAAATGGCACGAAATGTGGAAAGAAGCCCGCATCAAATGGTGGGAAGAGCAGGGCTTGCCGCGTGAACATATGAACATTTACACCACCCCGAAAGAAGATTTGGCTCACTATGCCAAGGCTTGTTATGATATTGAATATCAGTTCCCGCACGGTATGGAAGAGCTGGAAGGTATTGCCAACCGCACCGATTATGACTTGGGTAACCATACCAAAGGTCAAGATGAACTGAATTTGACCGCACATTGCCATAAGAATCCGGATTCAACCCAAAAACTTTGTGTTTTGGATGATAACAACAAGCCGGTGGTGCCTTTTGTGATTGAGCCTTCCATGGGTGTGGATCGTGCCGTTTTGGCTTTGTTGACCGAAGCCTACACCGAAGAAGATTTGGGCAACGGCAACAGCCGTATTGTCTTAAAACTCAAAAAACACTTAGCCCCGATTAAGGTTGCGGTTATTCCGTTGAAGAAGAATAATGAGCAAATTATGGCTAAATGCCACGAGATTAAAAAGAATCTGCTCAAACTCGGTATCGGCCGTGTGGCTTTGGAAAACACCGGTAACATCGGTAAGGCTTATCGTCGCCATGATGAGGTGGGTACCCCGATTTGCATTACGGTTGACTTTGAAACCATTGAGCAACAACCCGAATCGGTTACAATCCGCGACAGAGACACCATGGAGCAACATCGTGTTAATATTGCCGATTTGCCGAATTATCTCCGCGAATATTTCAATAACTAATATTTATCAAGAAAAATCCCTTGCTCTTCTCGGGTAGGGGATTTTTTTGATTCTGAGGCTTTTTCATGGGAAACATTCAACAAGGTTTGGCAAACTTAAAGCATTTTATCAAGATTGCGCCGGAAGCGCCCGGTGTTTATCGGATGCTGGATGAAAATGATGTTGTGCTTTATGTGGGCAAAGCCAAAAACATCAAAAAAAGAATCGTCGCTTATTCTCATTTTGACAAACTTCCCATTCGTCTGCAACGCATGGTTTCGCAAATCAAACGCATGGAATTTATCATCGTTGAAAACGAGGCCAAAGCCTTGCTCATGGAAAATGAGCTGATTAAAGAATTTGAGCCCAAATATAACATCTTGCTCAAAGATGACAAAACTTTTCCGCACCTTGTGATTGATGTGACCTCTAAATTTCCGAGCTTGCGCAAATATCGCGGCAAACGTCAGGACAAAAACAAATATTTTGGTCCTTTTGCCAATGCCACGGCCGTCAACAGCGTGTTGGACATTGTGCAAAAAGCCTTTCTTTTGCGCTCTTGCCGCGATGGGGTGTTCAACAATCGGCAACGTCCTTGCCTGATGTATCAAATCAAGCGTTGTTCGGCGCCGTGCGTCGGCAAAATCTCGGAAGAAGATTATAAAATTTTGGTCAAAGAAGCCATAGAGTTTTTGGAGGGCAAAAACACCAAGCTGCAAGAAGAACTTTCCAAACAGATGAATGAGGCGAGCGAGCGTTTGGATTATGAAACCGCGCTGGTGTTGCGCGACCGAATCAAGGCCTTGGCTTCGGTTCAACGCGGCAATAATGTGGAATATGCCGATATTAAATCGGTGGATATGATTGCATTGGTGCGCAAAAACAACATGGTTTGCATTCAGGTCTTTTTCATCCGTTCCGGCCAAAACTGCGGCAATGCGCCATATTTTCCCAAGCAAATTGAAGATGCCGATGACAACGAGATTTTGGAAGCCTTTTTGAGTAGTTTTTATTCCGAACACATTCCGCCCAAAGAGATTGTCCTTTCGCAAGAAATTGAAAATAAAGAGTTTTTGGAAGAGGCGCTTGACACTCATATCAACACCTATCAAAAAGGCAACAAGGCGCATATCATCAATATGGTCAAGGCTAATGCCGAAGCCTCGATTGACCGCAAAATTGCCGAACAAGCCTCGGTTAAAAGCAATTTGGAAGAAATGGTCAAATGGTTTGATCTTCCCCGCATTCCGCAACGCATTGAAATTTATGATAACTCGCACAACCAAGGCTCTTTTGCCATCGGCGCGATGGTTGTGGCCACGCCGGATGGATTTGACAAGAAGTCTTATCGCAAATTTAACATAAAAGAAAGCGATTTAAAACATCGCCAAGAGGAAAACGATTTTAAGCGTCATCTAGAGGCGTCAGCCGGTGCTAAAAATGCTGCAACTCAACCGCAAAAAATCATCAACCAAGATGACTTTTTGATGATGAAAGAAGTGCTCCTGCGTCGTTTTGCACGCATGACGCCGGAAAACAAACCGGATGTGATTTTGCTTGATGGCGGTTTGGGCCAACTCCATGCCGTGCATGAGGCGTTGAAAGATTATGATCTTTCCGGCATTGCCATTATCGCCATTTCCAAAGGTCCGGACAGAAATGCCGGTAAAGAATTTTATCATCAGCTGGGTAAAGAAAGTTTCTCTCTGCCGTTCCAATCACCGATTGCTTTTTATCTGCAAAATCTGCGTGATGAAGCACACCGCTTTGCCATTGGGACACACCGCGCGCGCCGCGCCAAATCCATCTCTAAATCCAAACTGGACGAGATTGAGGGAATCGGTGCTCGCCGCAAACGCGATTTGCTCAATTATTTCGGCTCGGTGGAGGAAATTTCGCAATCCAGCGTCAAAGATTTGCAAAAAGTTGCCGGCATCAGTAAAAAAACAGCGGAAAAAATTTATAATTACTTCCATTTTTGAATAGAATAATTTACTATTCTTTCAGGTTAATTTCATATTTTAGGGGAACATAACGTGTATAACTTGCCTAATCTTTTAACAATTTCCAGAATAATCGTCATTCCGGTTATCTTTCTGGCTATTTATATTCACACCGCTTGGTGGTCGATTTTGACGGCTGTTTTGTTCATTGTGGCCGCCGTGACCGACTATCTGGACGGCTATTTGGCGCGTTCTCGCAACGAAACTTCCGCTTTCGGCCGTTTGCTGGACCCAATTGCCGACAAGCTCTTGGTGGTTTCGGCTTTGCTGATTA
Source organism: uncultured Alphaproteobacteria bacterium (assembly GCA_944390265.1). GTDB lineage: Bacteria > Pseudomonadota > Alphaproteobacteria > RF32 > CAG-239 > CAJLXD01. The sequence goes on from CALXPK010000002.1 coordinate 8,409, forward strand.
TTGTGGCCAATCGTTTGGTTGATGAAATCAGCTATATTCCGGTATGTATCATTATGTGCCGCGAAATTTTGGTCTCCGGCCTGCGTGAGTTTTTGGCCGAGGTTAAGGTCGGCATGCCGGTAACCCGCTTGGCCAAGTGGAAAACCGCCGTGCAAATGACCGCCCTTGCCATGATTTTGCTTAGCGCCGTTTCTTATGCTTATCCGGACAATTTGTTTGTTTCTTTGATGGGCGTTTTGGGCGAAATTTTGCTCTGGGTGGCCGGTGCTCTGACCTTTGTGACCGGTTATGATTATTTTCAACGCGGGTTGGATTATGTGAAAAATTTGGAAGCTCAAAAGGCTCAGCCGGCTCAACCTGCCTTGGCTGAAAAGGCTCAAAAGGTTGAACCCAAAGCTGCTTCCAAAAAGAAAGTTGCCGCTCCCAAAAAGAAAATTGTTCGCAGAACAACACGTGCCAAAAAGGCAGCTCAACCCGAATAGGGCGTTTTTGAATGGAAAATGTAAAAGCTCATATTTTGGTGGTGGATGATGACACCAGATTGCGTTCTCTCTTACAACGATTTTTAAGAGAGAACGGCTTTTACGTTTCTGTTGCCAAAAATGCCGCTGCCGCGCGTGAGCAACTACAAAATTATCAGTTTGATTTGCTGATTGTTGATATTATGATGCCCGAAGAAACCGGCCTGCAATTTTTGCACAAATTGCGCGAGGAAGATAATGTGCCGGTGATTTTGCTGACCGCGATGGGTGAAACCGAAGATAGAATTGCCGGTCTTGAAACCGGTGCCGATGACTATTTGCCCAAGCCTTTCGAACCCAAAGAACTGGTGCTCCGAATCAAAAATATTTTGCGCCGCGCGCCGGTTTTGAAAGAAAAAGAAAGCCAAGTTTTGAATTTGGGACTTTGCTCTTATGATTTGGCTAAAAAAGAATTGATTACCCAAAACGGACAAATTGTTCATATTACGCCGGTGGAGCAGGCGTTGCTTAATGTTTTGGGACAAAAGTCCGGTCAGGTCTTTTCGCGCGAGAAGTTGGCCGATATTTTGGGTGCCGGACAAAACCCGCGTTCCATTGATGTGCAAATTACGCGTTTGCGCAAAAAAATTGAACAAGATTCAAAAAATCCGCGCTTTTTGCAGACCGTGCGCGGAAAGGGCTATATGTTGTTGCCTCAATGATTGGGGCTTTTGTTTAATGTCAAGGAGATATATATGCGTATCAAATTTCCGGAAAAAGTGGATAATGTCTTGCGATATTTGAAACTTAAATTTTTGCCGAAAACATTATTCTTTAGAACAATGTTGCTGATTTTTATTACGCTGATTGTGGTGCAGGTGGTTTCCATTATTGCCTTTTTTGACGGCAGCTGGGGGCGCGTCGGCAAACGTTTGTCGACCAATTTGACCTCGGATATGGCTTTTGTGATGGAGCTGACCGATAAAACACCCAATAAACTCAAAGATATTCAGGCTTTGGCTTTGAAAAATTTTGACTTGGCGTATAGCTATTATAACAACAAACAAAAACACACCGTGATGAACAAAGCCAGCCGCAATAATCGTCTGATTACCGGCTTTTTGGAAGATTCTTTGCGTCAGGAATTTCCCGATGCCATTACCTCAATTTATATGGGTAAAGGTGAAAAGGATTTGATGGTTTTGATTGACAGACCCAATGGTTTGTACCAATTTCAAACCTCTTCCAAAAACATTTTCAGCAGCTCTATCTTTGGTTTTGTGTTGTGGATGATCGGAACTTCGGCCTTGCTTTTCTTGGTGGCGGTTTTGTTCTTGCGCATTCAGGTACGCTCCATTGCCGAGCTGGCTCAGGTGGCCGAAGATTTTGGTAAGGGCATTGATAACAAAGATTTCAAACCCTATGGTTCTTCCGAAGTCAGAAAAGCCGCCATTGCTTTTATTAAGATGAAAGAGCGAATCAATCGCCAGATTTCCGAACGCACACAGATGTTGGCCGGTGTTTCGCATGATTTGCGCACGCCTCTGACCCGTATGAAACTGCTGAGCACCATGATGCCGGACGGACAAGATAAAAAAGATTTTCTTTCCGATATTGACGAGATGGAAAAAATGCTCGACGGCTATTTGGCTTTTGTCAGCGGTGAGGGGAGCGAAAAAGCCACTTTTGTTGATATGAACGAAATGATTTTGAGCATTATCAATAAGTTTCGCAATACGCAAGCGATGATACGCTATTCCACCAATGATCAGGTCAGCGCCATTCAAGGACGTGAACAGGCTTTGAAACGCGCGTTGACCAACATTATTTCCAATGCTTTTCGCTATGGCAAAACCATTGCCGTTAAGCTGGAAAGCAATAATAACAAGCTGGAAATTACGATTGATGATGACGGACCGGGAATTCCCGTTGACAAGCGTGAAGACGTGTTCAAAGCCTTTTATCGCTTGGAAGAATCGCGCAATAAGGAAACCGGCGGGGTCGGTCTTGGTTTGTCAATTGCCAAAGATGTTATTACCTCGCACGGCGGCAGAATCGAACTCTTGGACAGCCCTTTGGGCGGCTTGAGGGTTCTGGTATCCATTCCCTTATAAGACACCTTTACGAAAGTTTCTGGGATTTTATTGGTCTTAAAAAATTTCAGAATCAGGTAAATTAATCTGAATTTTGTTTAGGTGGCCGGATTTCTAAAACAAAAAATGGTTTTAAGTTTGATGCTTAAAACCGTTTTTTGTTAAAATGATTTTAAGACTCTTGTGCGTATAGTGATGATAAATTGAAGAAAATTTTGAGGATGATACGATGGTGGATGTAAACTCAAATGCACAAGATGCTCCTTCCGATGAGGAGTTTGAATATATTGAATTGGAAGAAGGGCAGGAGTTACCCGAGGGGTATGAGTATGAATATGTGGAAGTTCCGGCTGATGAAGTTTCCGAAATGGATGTTGTCAATCGGGGACATGTCCTTGAGCCGGAAGAAGCCTCTGCAGATGCTCCCGTTGATGAGGTTGCCGCAGCCGATGATTTGAGTGATGATATGGCTTCGGTCGAAAAAATTGATGCGGCCATTCATGCCCCGGAAGACGATGATGACAAAACAGAAGCGCCTTTCCCGTCATTTTTGTTGGCCGATAATCCGCAAAACAAAATCGGCGCTGATGAGGAAGATGTTTCTCAACCGACCTTTACGCCGAAAGAGGCTGAGGCACAAAATGCCGCCGAGGTTTCAGCTCCGGTTGAAGAGACGGTTGCCGAGGTGGTTGAACCCAAGGTGCCAGAAAAAAACAATTGGCAGGCCGTTCCCGGTGAGGTTAAACCCGATGCGGCTCAAGAAGTTGGCGAAGAAATTCATTTTCAAAATGCCGATGATGATGACAAAAACTGGCAGGAAGATACACGAGCCAGTTTGAGTTTGGAAGAGGCTAAGGCCGATGTTTCCGATATTCATTTTCAAAAAAATACCGTCTCCAGCATGGATGTTAATGATTATATTGAGCCCGAGGCAAAGGTAACCGCTCAAGAGGTGGCCAGTACCGCTGTGCCGCCGGCGACAAAAAAAGTTTTGCCTCAAGTTTCGGTTGCCGAGGTTGAGGATGAACCGAGTTTGGATTTGAACGAAAACGATTTGTCGATTGATGATTTGCTGCAAGATGAGACGGATTTTTCTGCAGATAAAAATTCGGCTGAGGAAGATGTTGTTCCCGATGTTGTGGCTCAGGTGGTTGAAGAAGATTTGGAAGCGGTGCCGAGCGATGACTTTTTGCCGGTTCCTGAAGAGGCGGCTTCGGAAAACAAAAATGAAAATGATGAAAAAGTTTCTCCGCTAGAGATTGTGTCCGAAGATGTTTTGCCGCAAGAGGACGAAAAGGCCAAAGCAGAAATTTTGCCGCCGGAAAATTCCCTGCCGCTTGAAGAAACTATTGCTGCCGAGACCAAACCGGATGAAAAAATTGAGCCGGAAATTTTGCCGACAGAAGAGCCTGTGCCGGCACCTTCTTTTCAAAAACCTCAAGAGCAGCCGGCTATGCCCGAAGAAACATATTTTACCGATACGGGGGCTTCTCCGGAGGCGGATAATTTTGTTTCCGCGCCCAAGGTCACGCCACCTGATGACAAGGCTGAAAGCGTGTTGCAGATTAATCCGCGGCCGATGGATTTTCAGGTTGAAGATTTTGTGCCGGCAGAGCTTTCTCAGGCAGAAATCGGCTCGAGATTGATTTCAAAACAAAACGGAATTCAAACTTTTAAGGCCGATGCCGATGTTGCCGATATTTTGTTGACTGATGTTGATTTTGCGCAAAATGAGCTGGCGTCGTGGAATCTGATTTTGTTTCAAAAAAGCATATTGCCCATGGATAAACCCGTGGCCGAATTGAGCTTGCCGCAACAGTCGGGCTTGAACCGATATATCAGCATTGTTCAAAACGGCGATCAAAAAATTGAGCTTTTTAATGAAGAAAATTTGGATGTGATTAATACGCGCGGGACTTGCGTGGCGGTGAAAGGAAAATTTATTTGCGGCGATTTCGGTGAGAATTCGGGACTTGTGATTGATGATTTTATTCCCGTTTCTTTGGCCGATTTTGCCGGAAAAAAATTGACTTTTGCCAAGCCGGCCTCCGGTTTGTTGACCGGACCGAACGGATGTGCGGCCTTTTTCTTCGAGGTGAAACATTTGTGGGTGCCGAGCTCTGATGTGGCGGCGGTTGATGCCGAAAAATTGCAATATAAAATTTCCAAATGGTACAGCGGTACAATGCGGGATAAATATTTTGAGTTTTCGGCGCAATCGGAAAGCGGAGAATTTGTCGGAAATGCCGAGATGAATGCCATTCATGTTAATGTCAACAACACATCTTATGGCTGGAATGTGACTTTTGATAACGGTTTGTCCATGAATCTGCGCGATTTGCGGGAATATCAAACACGTTTTGGCAAAATGCCTTCGGCCAACGGAACCATATCTTATGGTCAGAAGACACTCAAGTTTCAAAATGTGGAACGTATTGTGGTGTATGAGGCGGCACAATATTTTTTCTATAGTTGATTTGAACGGCATAAAAAAAAAGAAGGTTTTGTAACCTTCTTTTTTTTTGTTTTTTTATTTTTTGGCCGGCAGAGGGAAGACTTTGACGGTTTCTTCTTCCAAACCCTGTGCCGTGTCAGCCTGAACTTCCATGGTCATTTCCAGACCTTCGGACGGAGCCGGAGCAGAAACGTCGGTGGAAATTTGTTTGCTCTTTTTGGTCTTGGGAGCCGTGAGTTCCGGTGCTAAAGGATAGGCGTTTTTGGGCAGGCGCAACAACATATAGCCGGTGCCGCCGCCATAAGCCGGACCGGACAAGCCCAAAGAATAGTAACCACCGATGAAACCATAATCCAAATCAATATAGTCAATCACAAATACGGTTTTGATGTTGGTGGTGCCGACCGTGGTCATTTTGCAATTATAGCCGGGGTCTTCCAACAAAATGTGGTTGACATTGCGCACATACAGAATGGATTGGGCCGGCGTGCAGTCCGGTGTTTGGCCGTTGTAGGTGACATTATAGTTCAAAATCAGATTTAGGGTGTTGTTGCCTTTGTTGATGATGACATCGGTGATTTTGACCGAATCTATATACATATAGGCCGGCGTGATGCCCACTTTTATCGGCAGAGTGATGTAGTTTTCCAAGCAAGTGCGGGAAGAAGGATTGGCCTGACAAACCAACATTTTTTTATGATTGTTGTTTTCAAACAGATGCAGCAGGCTGTTGAAAATATATTGGCTGGACATGGACAACTTGGCCGGCGCACATTGCTTGCTGCGGCAAACCACAATGGACCCGGCTTCGCGCAGGGGCGTGTTTTCAACCGTGGTTGAAGTGGTGAAGCGGCTGTTGGCAATGTCGTTGAAACTCATATAGCGCAGATTGCAACCGCACAGGGCGGCAACTCCGATGAAGAGGCATGTCTTTATATATTTGTTAAACACGAATCTATCTTCCTTTTTCTTAAAAACGTTTTTAATACCCGAATATTAAAGCCAAACAATATAAACGACAAAGGATTTTTTCGTTTATTAAACAGTTTTTTGCGCCAAAAAAAGTTGATATTTTTTTTGATTCGGTTATATTGAAAAAACAAACGGGAAACGTGCTATTGTGACTGACAAATCAATAAAACAAAAATTTTGGCTCGGTGTCTTCTGTTGTTTGCTTTGCGGCACGGCAGAGGCTGAGGTTAAGGTGATTGACGGCGACAGCCTGATTGTTGACGGCAAAGAAATCAGATTATCAGGAATCGATGCGCCCGAATATCATCAGACTTGTTTTGATAAAGACAAAAAGCAATATCCTTGCGGCAAAAAAGCCATGCGCGCTTTGCAAAAACTGGCCGGAGATGACACCAAGTGTCGGTTTGTGGTGAAAGATAAGTATAAGCGCTATGTGTCCGTGTGTTATAGCCGAGGCGTTAATATCAATCAAAAAATGGTGGAACAGGGCTGGGCCGTGGCCTATAGCCGCTATACACATGACTATGATGCCGCCGAAAAATACGCCAAACAAGCCAAAAAAGGCGTTTGGCAAGGGCGTTTTTTGAAGCCCGAACTTTTTCGAATTTTGCATAAAAAATAGAAAAAATGGCCTTTTCTTGATGTTTTATTAATTTTTATCGAGATTCTTACTTGACAGAGCGAAAAACTTATGTATAGTGCAAAGCAACGTTTTATGTTTAAAATTGTAAAATTAGGTGAATAAAAATGTACGCAGTAATTAGAACAGGCGGAAAACAATATAAGGTAACATCCGGAGATGTTATTAAAATTGAAAAAATCGCCGGTAATGAAGGTAGCGAAGTTGTTTTTAATGAAGTTTTGGCTTGCGATGATACCATTGGTACCCCGCTGGTTGCCGGTGCTTCTGTCAAAGCTACCGTTTTGAAACAAGCTAAAGACGCTAAAGTTATTGTTTTCAAAAAGAAAAGAAGACAAAACTATCGTCGTAAAAACGGCCACAGACAACAAATTACATTGGTTAAAATTACCGATGTTTGTGGTAAATAAAAGATTATAGGGAGTATTGAGTTATGGCACATAAAAAGTCTGGCGGTAGTTCAAGTAACGGACGCGACTCTATCGGACGTCGTTTGGGCGTTAAAAAATTCGGCGGTGAAGCCGTTATTCCCGGAAACATCATCATTCGTCAACGCGGTACCGTATATCATCCGGGTAACAACGTTGCCATGGGTAAAGATCACACAATCTTTGCCGTTGCCGAGGGTAAAGTTGAATTTTCTAAAAAAGCCGGCGACAGAACCATTGTTTCTGTTGTTAGCGAATAGTTTTTAGAAAAAACAATTCAAATTTTGGCGGAGGGGGTGTTTTATCCCCCTTTCGTTTTTTTAGGAATCGGTGTTATGAAGTTTTTGGATCAGGCTAAAATATTTGTAAAGTCCGGTGACGGCGGCGCTGGTTGCGTCTCTTTTCGCCGTGAAAAATATATTGAGTTCGGCGGACCCAACGGCGGTGACGGCGGCAAAGGCGGCAGTGTCTATTTTGAAGCCGTGGAAAACCTCAATACGCTGATTGATTTTCGTTATCAGCAACATTTTAAGGCTCATAAAGGTTATAACGGCAGCGGTTCCGAAAAAACCGGTGCCAAGGGCGAAGATATTGTCATTAAGGTTCCGGTCGGAACCGAGATTGTGGCTGAAGACGGTGAAACCGTGCTTGCCGATATGGTTGAACCGGGGCAAATCTTTTTGATTGCCAAAGGCGGTGACGGCGGCCGAGGCAATACGCAGTTCAAATCTTCTACCAACCAAGCGCCGCGCTATGCCGAACCGGGCTGGCCGGGCGAAGAAAAATGGGTTTGGTTGCGCTTGAAAGTGATTGCCGATGTTGGGCTTTTGGGCTTGCCTAATGCCGGAAAATCGACCTTTCTTTCGGTGGTGACTTCGGCACGCCCGAAAATTGCCGATTATCCGTTCACGACTCTGCATCCGAATCTGGGTGTGGCTTGGGTTGATGGCTATGAAATGGTGATTGCCGATATCCCCGGCTTGATTGAAGGTGCTCACGAAGGCACCGGTTTGGGTGACAGATTCTTAAAACATGTGGAACGTTGTGCCGCTTTTTTGCATATTATTGACGCAACGGCAGAAGATGTGGTCAGCCCCTATAAGGTTATTCGTAAAGAATTGGAACTTTATGACGAAAAACTGGTTAACAAACCCGAAGTGGTGGCTTTGAACAAATGTGATGCCTTGAGCGAAAAAGATATCAAACAAAAAGTTAAGGCTTTGGAAAAAGCCTGCGGCAAAAAAGTTTATGCCATTTCGGCCATTGCCAAACAAGGTTTGTTTGACTGCCTTATAGATGTGAATCGCTATATTACGCGGGACAGACTGAAGAAAAATCGTGAAGAAGTTGCGGCCGAAGAACAACAAACAAAAGGCTGGTCGCCGGTTTAACGCTACAAATTGAGGAGCAGAGATTTGATTAAAAAAGCAAAAAAACAAACCTCGGAACAAGAAGCAGAAGAAATTTTGAAAATTGTTTTGGATACCTTGGATGAAAACAAGGCTGATGATGTGGTGGTGATTGATTTGCAAGGAAAATCTTCCATTGCCAATCAGATGGTGATTGCCAGCGGTACGTCGCAACGCCATGTGGCTTCTTTGGCCGAAAAGGTGCAAGAAAAACTCAAAGCCGCTGGCTATATCTCCATGGCCGAAGGTGAGGAAAAAGCCGATTGGATTTTGATTGATGCTTTTGACGTGATTGTCCATATTTTCAAACCCGAAGTGCGAGAATTTTACAATTTGGAAAAAATGTGGTCTTCCATTGGCACGTTGAAAAAAGTGGGCGGAGAATAATATGAAAAAAAAAGCTGAGTTTATAAAACCCAGCTTTTTTATTTTACACAAACAGAAGACTTATCAGAATCAGAATGACCATGATGACGGCAATGATTGTCATTCTTTTCAGTTCATCGCCGTGAGATAAAGATTCTCGCACAAACGGATGTTTTTTGGGGATGAGTTCCGCATCAAAAAAGGCTTTGTCCAAAAATAAAATGTTTTTATCTTTCAGCCAAATTAATATCCAACCTAAGTTTGGAACTTTGTACATAAAACCGCAACCGAGAGGCAAATCTGTCGGATAACGATTTATCGGGGCGCCCATAAACACATCTGACGGAGAAATTTTTTCTTCCAAAACTTGAGAAAGAGCCTTGATGGCTTGTTCTTTGCTTTCAACCGCTGACGGCAAGGTGAACAATGGTAAAGCACGGGCTCGGACAGCTTGTTTGGTGCCAAGGAGGCTTTTTTGCTCTTGGTGCCATTTGGTCAGGGTGTTAAAAATTTCTTTTTTCATAATATTTAGTTTTAATAATTTTTATAATTGTAATAAGTTGTTTTTAAGATTATGTTTTCAGGGAAAAATGTCAAGAGAGGAAATGAATGAAAGTTACAATTTTAGCCATTGGCAAATGCAAAAAAAATTCTCCCGAAGCGCAAATTATTGCCGAATATGTCAAACGCTCAAGCTGGAATATTATCATTAAAGAAAAAGACAATTCCGACCAGGTCGATGAAGCCAAATTTTTGCAAGAAAATATTCCGCACGGAGCCAAGGTGGTTGTGCTGGATGAGCGCGGCGAAAATATGAAAAGTTTGGAACTTGCCGCCAAGATAGAGAATTGGCAGACAAACGGTGTTTCGGAAATTTGTTTTCTTATCGGCGGGGCGGACGGGCATTTGCAATCTACCCGCGATAAGGCTGACTTGTTGCTTTCTTTCGGCAAACTTACGTTACCGCATATGCTGATGCGTGCCGTATTGGCAGAGCAAATTTATCGGATGCAGACCATCATCAATCATCATCCGTATCATCGGGAGTGACCGAATCGGAAAAATTTTTTCCGGAATTTATATCTTTGCGGAAATTTTTTGCAAAAAACAGTTTTTGGTTTATCAGAAATGGCTAATTTTGATTTTTTTTGTATAAAAAACGCAAATATTTTTTAATTGTTGTTGAAAAATTAACTTTTTGCGCTTAAGTTATGTCCTGTATTGATTGTTTAACAATTAAATATTAAACCCATATGGAGATTAATAATATGAAAAAACTGTTTAGTTTATTCTTTGCAATTGTTGCATTGTCTGGTTGTTCTTCTTTAGGCTTTGATGGCGGTTTGTTCGGTGGCGCTGAATGCGACACTAAAGAAGCTCGCGATTTCATGGCTAATGCTGAAGACAGAGTTTTCTTTGCTTTCGATAGTTCTGCTATTTCCAGCGAAGCTGCCGAAGTTTTGGATGGTCAAGCAAAATGGTTGAAAGATCACAAAAAAGTTAACGTTATCGTTCAAGGTTACTGCGATGACAGAGGTACTCGTGAATACAACTTGGCTTTGGGTGAACGTCGTGCCAATGCCGTTAAACAATACCTCATTTCTCAAGGCGTAGCTGCTGACAGAATTTCTACAATTTCTTACGGTAAAGAAAGACCGGCTGTTTTGGGCAACAACGAAGCTGCTTGGGCTCAAAACCGTCGTGCTGTAACTGTTGTTAAAGCTACTTCTGCTGAATAATTTACAGTATTGCTGAATTTGATGAAAAAAACGTATCCTTATTTGGGATACGTTTTTTTTATTGCTTGAGATTATTGATAAATTGTTTTAACCTGTTGTTCAAAGTTAGTTTTTTATATTTGAGGGAATCATGAAGTTTAGCAAATTAATCGTTTTATCATTTTCGGCATGTTTACTTTGTTCCACGGCGCAAGCCCAACAGTTTGGAGCTTTGGAAGCAGAGGTTGAGGCCTTGAGAGAAGATGTTTTGGCTTTGCAACGTCAGGCTTATCGCGCACAAAATGATGATTTGTCCGGTCCGGTTTCCGGCTCTGATATGGCCGTGCGGGTGGGCGAGATGGATGAAAATATGCGCAAAATTAACGGCCGCTTGGATGAGATTGAATATAAGCTCAAAACCATGAATGACCGTATTGATATGATTAATCGTGATGTGGATGTCCGAATCTCCATGATTGAAGGCAAACCGATAAAAGCAAGCGGTGCGGGAATCCAAGCTCCAAAAGAAAAATTTGCGCCTAAAGTGGCTGACAATGCGCCAAAGTCTTTGCTCGGCGCTGAAATTGATACCGGGTCAGATGTGCCGGCGGTTCCAACCAAAACCGCTGATGAAATTTATAAGCAAGGTTTGGAATATCTTAAAGCCAAAAATTATGACAAAGCCGAAGGTTCTTTTGACTCGGTTTTGCGTCGCTTCCCGCAAGATAAGCTGGCCGGAAATGCCCAATTTTGGCTTGGCGAGGTTTATTATTCTCAAGGCAAATATAAAGATGCGGCCGTGGCTTTTGGCAAGGTTTATAAAAACTATAAAGACGGGCCCAAAGGTGCCGATGGCTTGCTCAAACTCGGTATGAGCATGAGCGAACTTAAAAACAAAGATGCGGCTTGTGAGGCTTTCATGAACATGAAACAAGAGTTCCCGAAAGCAGAAGAGCGTATTGCCAAAAAAGCGGCTGAAGAAGCCAAAAAACTTGGTTGCAAATAGGGAAGACATTTTCTCTTGATTAAAGAATTTTTAGAAAAATATGGTTTGTCCGAGGTCAAAGAGTTTGCCATTGCCGTTTCCGGCGGGGCAGACTCTTTGGCTTTGGCCTTGATGATGCAAGAAGAATTGGCGCCCCTTGGCAAGAAAATCGTGGCGCTGACGGTTGACCATAAATTGCGTCCAGAATCCACCGATGAGGCTTTTTATGTCGGGCGGATTATGAAAGCCTATCAGATTGAACATCATATTTTGACCTGGAACGGCGAAAAGCCCCAAAACGGCGTGGAAGAAGCGGCCAGAGAAGCGCGTTATCACCTGCTGGCCGAGTGGTGCCAAGAACATGATGTCAAAGTTGTGGCGGTTGCGCATCAAGCGCTTGACCAAGCCGAAACTTTTTTTATGCGGTTGCAACGCGGCAGCGGGCTGGATGGTTTGTGCGGCATGCGTGCGGTGTCTCAACGCGGCGGCTTAACTCTTATTCGTCCGTTCCTGTCAATTATGCCCGAAGATTTGAAAAAATATCTCTACAACCGCCAAATTGAATGGGTGGAAGATCCCTCCAATCAGTGTGATGATTTTTTGCGGGTACGGGTGCGTAAGTTTATGCCGCAAATTGAAGAAAATTTGGGCATCACCCCTTTGCGCTTGGTTGAGACGATGAAGGTGTTGCAATCGACCTTGGAATATGTGCAATATCGGGTTCAGCAATATATCAAAAATCATGTGCGTTTTTGGGACGGAGCCGGAGTTTCTTTCTCGGAAAAAAATTTGGGCGAATTGCACGAAGAACTGTTGTTTCGGGTCTTGGGGACTTTGCTTTATCAACAAGGCAAAGCCAAATATAAACCCGAATCTGCCGAACTGCACCGGTTGATGATGCGTTTGAGAGAAGCCGACTTTGTGGCTTGCACTTTGGGAGGATGTGAAATCATCAAAAAATATGGGCAGATTTGGATTGTGCCGGAGCTCAAAATCAAAAACAAACCCTCCAAAAAAGATTGGGAAGATTTTTGCAATTTGCACCCCAAATATAAGAAACTGAAGATACCTTATAAATTGCGATTGTCTTTGCTGAAATTAAACCCTATATATAAATAAGTTGTGTTAAAAAGTAAGGAAAAAAGATGAGAACGGGAAAAAGTATAATCATCTGGTTGGTGGCTTTTATTGCCTTGTCTACCGTTTTGAATATGTTTAACGGCAATGCGCAAAAAGCCGGATATCAAAAGATAGCCTTTTCTGACTTTATGAACGAGGTTGATGCCAAGCGCATGGCCGAGGTCAAAATTGCCGGACCGGATGTGACCGGTACAACCGTTGACGGGCAAAAGTTGGTGACCTATGCGCCTTATGACCCGACCATGGTGGAAACCATTCGTAGTAGCGGCGCCAAAGTAACGGCCGCTCCACAAGATAATTCTTCCGACACCTTCTGGGGCGTTTTTGTTTCTTGGTTTCCGATGATTTTGCTGGTGGGCGTATGGATTTATTTTATGCGCCAGGCCAACTCCGGCAACAACAAAGCCATGAGTTTCGGAAAATCTCGTGCGCGTTTGATTGAGAACAACAAAAAAGTGACTTTTGATGATGTGGCCGGTTGTGACGAATCTAAACAAGAATTGGAAGAAGTGGTCGACTTTTTGAAAGAACCGGAAAAATTCCAGCGTTTGGGCGGCAAAATTCCCAAGGGTGTTTTGCTTGTGGGCCCTCCGGGCACCGGTAAAACTTTGCTGGCCAAAGCCGTGGCCGGCGAGGCCAATGTGCCGTTCTTTTCCATCTCGGGTTCTGACTTTGTCGAGATGTTTGTCGGCGTGGGTGCTTCTCGTGTGCGTGATATGTTTGCGCAAGCCAAGAAAAATGCACCTTGCTTATTGTTTATTGATGAGATTGATGCCGTCGGTCGCCATCGTGGTGCCGGTTTGGGCGGCGGAAACGATGAACGCGAGCAAACCCTGAACCAACTTTTGGTCGAGATGGATGGTTTTGACGAGAATGAAAATGTGATTTTGATTGCCGCGACCAACCGTCCCGATGTTTTGGATCCGGCTTTGCTACGTCCGGGACGTTTTGATAGACAGGTTACGGTTTCCAATCCTGATGTGCGCGGTCGTGAGGCCATTTTGAAAGTTCATGTGCGCAAGGTGCCGCTGGCCAAAGATGTCGATTTGATGGTGGTGGCGCGTGGAACGCCTGGGTTCTCGGGTGCCGAACTGGCCAACCTTGTAAATGAGGCGGCTTTGATTGCGGCACGTAAGAACAAGCGCAAAGTGACTTCGGCTGATTTTGACGAGGCCAAAGATAAGGTTTTGATGGGTAATGAGCGCAAATCCGTGGCAATGGATGAGAAAGAAAAGCGCAACACTGCTTATCATGAAGCCGGACATGCCATTTGCACGCTTCACGTTCCGGAAGCCGACCCCATTCACAAAGCAACGATTATTCCGAGAGGACGCGCTTTGGGTATGGTGCAACAACTGCCGGAAAAAGACCAATATTCTTATTCTCGCGCCAAAATGCATTCAACCCTCACGATTATGATGGGCGGACGCGTGGCCGAAGAGCTGAAGTTTGGTTATGATGCGGTGACATCCGGTGCATCTTCGGATATTTCCGCGGCTACTAACCTGGCTCGCTCGATGGTGATGGAATGGGGTATGAGCGATAAGCTCGGCCCAATCCGCTATTCGGAAAACTCCAATGAAGTCTTTTTGGGTAAATCCGTCACGCAAAACCAAAATATGAGTGAAGAAACCTCGGCTCTGGTGGATGAAGAAATTAAAGCCTTTGTCAATCAAGGCTATGAAAATGCCAAGAAGATTTTGACCGAACATCGCGAAGATTGGGAAAAATTGGCTGAGGCTTTGATGGAATATGAAACCTTGACCGGTGAAGAAATCAACGATTTGTTGGCCGGAAAACCGATTGATAAAACCAAAGATGAGCCGGTGCCGGAAGAAAAACGTGTTCATTCTTCCGTGCCGGAGGTATAACAAATACGGCGTATTTGACAAGCTGAAGCCAGCTTGACCGCCAAAGTTAGATTGTCTTTTGACAGTGTCCGAAAGCCATGATGCTGTCAACCTGCAAGGTGGTGTTTTTAGGAAAAAGAGCAAGGAAAATCCTTGCTCTTTTTTTGTGCTTGTTTGAAGGTGAAAAATGTGGTACTATGTAAATGTTAAATAAGTTTTTTGTTCTATTATTCTGCAGACAGTTTTTCATATTTCTTTCTTTTTTAGAGGAAAATGATTAATTCAGATTAATGGAACTTTTTGTTATACAGAGGGACAATAGTCTGGTTGCTTCCTTTAAAAAATTAGGATTATGAAAAAAATATTTTTGTTGTTTGTTCTTGTGGTAACAACTATGAATATGGCAGCACAAAATGCAGCCGTAATTGATGAACAAGAATTAAATGAAACCCTTGCGGAAGTGGAAGATTACTTTCGTCAAGATTTTCTTTACGCCTCATCTGATGAGGCAACAATGCTGAAGTCTTCGGACTTTTGTATTGTATATGTGGTGCGCAATGGTGTGCCACATAGGGTTTATTTTAATTTTTTAAAGAAGGATGGAAAAGTCCTTCATTTTTTGATAAGCCCGCATACAGATTACGCCCGCACGATTGAAACGGCTGCAGGAATATATTGTCTGAAGGTTTCAATAAGCGGAGTAAATATTTCTCGTCAGAATCTTGACCTTTCCATAGGTCAATATGGCGGAATAAGCATTAAAGGCGACAAAATCTCTTGTGAGAAGTTGTAACCTAATTCTAAAAAAAATCCTCACTCTGTTGGTTTGACCAGAGTGGGGATTTTCCTTTTTCAAGCTGAAGCCAGCTTGACCGCCAAAGTTAGATTGTGGCAAAGGCAGGGGCTGGAAACCGCGATGCCGTTAGTGAACAATGCAGAGCATTAAAAGAAAAGAGCAAGGTAAATCCTTGCTCTTTTTTTGTGCTTGTTTGAAGGTGTGCCGAATATTAAAGATCCTGAAACAAGTTCAGGATGACAATAGGGTAATAGCGTATTTATGATGACATAGTAATGATATGGTGTTTTTGATTATATTTTCTTTTTATCTATAATGCTGAATATCTCTCTATCGTCACCCTGAACTTGTTTCAGGGTCTCTTTTATTTGGTTATCTGCTCATACAAATCATTAAATTCAGGATTGTTTTCTTTTATAAGTTTTATTTTCCAATCTCGATGCCAGTTTTTTAGTTGTTTTTCTCTAGTTATGGCTTGTCCTATATCTTCATATGTTTCAAAATATACCAATTTGTTTACATTGTATTTTTGAGTAAATCCAGCAATGATTTTTTCTTTATGCTCATATATTCTGCGGATTAAATCATTCGTAACACCAATATATAAAACATTGTTGGTATTATTGCTTAGAATATATACATATCCTTTTTTACTCATAATATCTCTTTTATTTTAAAGATCCTGAAACAAGTTCAGGATGACAGTAAATATTATCAAGATCTTGAAACAAGTTCAGGATGACAGGTTGAAGCCAGTTTGACGGCAAAAGTCAGACTGCCTTTCTTCTTTAATTCTGTCTTTCGATGATAAAGTCGGCCAGGTCTTGCAAGGTTTGGGCTTTGGTACCAAAAATCGCAATGCTTGCTTTGGCTTCTTTAATTAAGTCATGCGCAATTTCTTTGGCTTTATCCAAGCCATAGATACTAACGAAAGTGGCTTTGCCTTGTGCCTCATCTTTTTGCAGTTTTTTGCCCATTAATTCTTGATTGCCCTCAACATCCAAAATGTCATCGGCAATTTGGAAAGCCAAACCAATCTTTCTGGCATAATTGACAATCGCCAATCTTTCTTCCATATCGGCTTTGCCCAAAACAGCACCGGCTTCGCAGGCATAGCGAATCAAACGGCCGGTTTTCATTTCTTCAATATGCAAAATCAATTTTTCATTATTTTCTTCTTTGGACGCGGTTTCGGCATATAAATCCAGCATTTGTCCGGCTACCATGCCGTTATAAGCTCCGGCCGCGTTGGCCAGCAAGTTAATGAGCTCGCAACGGATGTTTGCATCAATATTCAAGGTTTTGTGGCTCAAAAGCTCAAAGGCTTGAGTCAACAAACCATCTCCGGCCAAGACGGCGGTCGCTTCATCAAAAGCCTTGTGGCAGGTGGGTTTGCCGCGACGCAGGTCATCATTGTCCATGGCCGGTAAATCATCATGGATGAGCGAGTAGGAGTGCAACATCTCTAATGAGGCGCCAACCATAGCCGCTGTCGGGTAGGTGGGAACATCATATAGTTTGGCGGTTTCACAAACCAAAAACGGACGCAAACGCTTGCCGCCGTTCATGACCGAATATTTCATCGCTTCTACCACACGCTTTTCCGGTCCGCTCGGAAGCGGAAATTGGTTTTCAAGATGCGTATTAAATTCTTGTGAGAAGGTTTTGAGCTTTTGTTTGATGTCTGACATTATTCTTCTACCTTATCTAACGGAGTGGTGGAAATTTCGCCATTAGGCGCAATTTCAATTTTTTCAATTTTTAACTGAGCGTCTTTGAGCTTTTTTTCGCAAAGTTGCTTCAAAGCAACGGCTTTTTCATAGGCTTTGACGGCATCGTCCAATTTGATGCGGCCGCTTTCCAGCTCGCGCACAATGTTTTCCAGCTGAATGAGCGCGTCTTCAAAGCTCAGATTTTTTATATCATTTTCAGGCATGTTTTTCTCCTTTTTCAATTTGCTCTCATCATAATCTACTTATTTTGGATTGGCAATTTAAAAGTAAAACTATCGGCTATGTATTTAAGTTTATATAACAATTAGTTTGCCTAGAACTGGGCAAGTGTTTCAATTTATGCTAAATTAAGTTGTAATTATATATATCAGGAGGTGTATATGAAAAATATGGCAATTGAAAGCGGCGCCGGATTGTTTCGGGCGCTGGGAAACATAAAACGGCTTGAGATTTTGTTCCTTTTGCTCGGCAAAGAACTCAATGTCGGCGAGCTGGAAAAACTGGTCGGAATCAGTCAATCGGCCTTGTCACAACATTTGGCGGTTTTGCGTGCTGAAGAAATTGTCAAGACCAGACGCGAGGCTCAGACCATTTATTATTCCATTCGCAGTGACAAAGTGGTCAAGTTGTTGCGTTTTATTGATAAACTTTATAATCAACCTTACAGTATTTGAAAGCCTAATTGATATGTCGGATACAAAAACTCATTCTGCCTGACAACCCTGATTTTCAGGGTTGTTTGCTTTTAAAACAATGCCGTGTTTTTCTTTGTCATAAGCAATGCAGATATTGCCGTTTCTGAGCTCTATGGCTTCTTTGCCGAAAATGTCATAACGCCAGCCTTGTAAAGCCAAACATTTTTCATCTTGAAAGGTGGCCAATAATTTCAAATCTTCATCCGTGGCTATCAGCTTGGCAACCACGCCTTGTTCGGTGGCGCGAATTTTTAAAAGCAGTTTCAAAAGCTCGTACAAAGCCTGAGCTCCGGCCGATAAGGGTTTGTCTTTTTCCGGATGAACATATTGAGAAGCCGGAATCTCTTTGCATTTTGCCAAAACTTCCAAAATCTCGGCGCCGAGTTTGCCTTGCGCTACATCTTTTCTCATGTTGCGAATTTGCAACAGTTCTTCCAAATTTTTTGGGCAAATGGCCGCAATGTTGGCGAGCATATCATCTTTGATGATGGATTGGCGCGGCGTGTTTTTGCTTTTTGCTCTTTTTTCGCGCCAGGCGGCCAGCTCACGCAAATAGGTGAGAACTTTGGCGTTGTGGGAACGATGTTTGATTTTGTGCCACATCTCATAGGGGTCAACATCATAGGTTTGGGGATTGCGCAACACGTCAAGCTCAGCTTCCATCCAGCTTTCGCGCCCGTTTTCGGCCAGTTGTTGCTTGAAATGGGTGTATAAATCAACCAAATGGGTGACATCGGACAAGGCATATTGAAGCTGTTTTTCATCCAAGGGGCGGAGCTCCCAGTTGGAACAACGGCTGGTCTTGTCCAAATCTATTTTCAAAATGCCTTTGACCAAGCTCTCGTAGCCGGCGGATTCACCATAGCCGCAGACCATGGCGGCAACTTGAGTGTCAAACAGCGGGGTGGGGATTTTTCCGGTCAGATTGTATAAAATTTCAATATCCTGCCGGCCGGAGTGAAAAACTTTGACAATGTTTTGATTGTCCAACAGTTTGTAAAACGGGGCCAACTTAAGCTCTTTGCTCATCGGGTCGATGATGGCGGCTTGTCCATCGGCTGCTACCTGAATCAGGCAAAGTTCGGCGTAATAAGTTTTTTCGCGCATGAACTCCAAATCAACCGTGATGAAGGGTTTGTCGTTCAGCAAGGCGCAAAATTGTTCCAGTTTGTCGGTGGTATCAATCAAATTTATCATATTTCTTCCTCAATCAAATTCATTTTTCTTATAAAGCAAAACGGCTGAGGATTCAATATTTTTTATATATTGAAAAAAAACTTGATTCTGTAAATAAATGTGTTACAACGTTTGCATTGACTTATTTTTATGGAAATTATCTTTATTTTATTATCTAAACAAAAAAATTTAAAGTTATGGAAAAAAACAATTCTTTTCCGGCTCTGGTCTTGATGCCGTCTAACCGCGTGAGTGGTTTTTTGCAACAAATGCCCAATATTTTTCAGCGCCATTTTGCGTTGATTTCCGGTATTCGGTGTCGCGAAGAGGCCTTTGCCCTTGAAGCTCTCGCGGTTGAAAAATTGCAACAGCTGTTGTCCGCTTATCCCAAAGATGCCGCCGTGCGTTACTATTTGCCGATTAAAAATGATGACGGTAAAGCCAAAGTTTGCACGTTTACCTTGCAGTTTGAAGAAGAACCGCAAATTTATGCCGTTTGGTGTCAATGTTGCAAAGTGGTGGCAACCTTGTCTAACGCTCAGGTCAAAATGTTGCGTTTTGCCATTTTTGAAGATTTGGCGCAAAAACAAGTGTGTTTTCAATCTTTTGCTCTTTATCCCGATGATAGATGGGTGCAGTTGATGCTTAACTTTGCTCATAATATTCAGCCCGATGAGCATGAATGGGTGGCTTCCGAAATCAAATTTGAGAGTTGTGATATCATTTGTAATTTTTAAATTCTTGACTAAAAAAAGAGTTCGGCTTTGTTTCCGAACTCTTTTTTTTGCGTTTAATGCACTTTTTTTGGCTTTTTTGGTTGCTTTTCTCCTGTTTTGATTCTACAACATAAGAGCAAAAATGAAAAACAATATTTTGTGAGGTTTTTAAATATGAATTGCTATCGCACACATACCTGCGGCGAACTTCGGGCTGCAGACATCAATAAAGAGGTGAAACTCGCCGGTTGGGTTCACCGTAAACGTAATCTCGGCAACTTGTGCTTTGTCGATTTGCGAGATCATTACGGCATTACGCAATGTGTGTTTGACAGCCATTCCGATTTGTTTGAAACTATCCAATCCATCCGTCCCGAATCGGTTATCGGCGTTAGCGGAAAAGTGATTGCGCGTGAAAGCGTGAATAAACATATGCCGACCGGCGATATTGAAATTGCCGTGAAATCTTTGGAAATTTATTCTCAGGCTGATGTCCTTCCTTTCCAAGTGGCAATTGAAGATGATGCGCCGGAAGAGTTGCGCCTGAAATATCGTTTTCTTGATTTGCGCAAAGACCGCATTCACAAAAACATTTTGCTTCGTTCGGCAGTCATTCAACGTTCTCGCGAGCTAATGCGCGAGCAGGGCTTTACCGAATATCAAACTCCGATTTTGACCGCTTCTTCTCCTGAGGGTGCGCGCGACTTTTTGGTGCCTTCACGTTTGAACCCCGGCAAATTTTATGCTTTGCCGCAAGCACCGCAACAGTTCAAACAGCTGTTGATGGTTTCCGGTTTTGATAAATATTTCCAAATTGCGCCGTGTTTCCGTGATGAAGACCCGCGTGCCGACCGCTCTCCGGGTGAGTTCTACCAGATGGATATGGAAATGAGTTTTGCCACCCAAGAAGATGTTTTCCAAGTGATTGAACATACTTTGGGCACGATTTTTAATGAATTTGCCAATGGCAAAAAAGTTGACCAAGCACCCTTTATCCATATTCCGTTCCGTGAAGCCATGGCTAAATATGGCTCCGATAAGCCGGATTTGCGCAACCCGCTCATCTTGCAAGATGCAACATCTTTCTTCGGCAATAGCGGTTTTGGTGTTTATGATAACTTGGTGAAAGAAGGCAAAACCGTCAAAGCCATGGTGGTTGAGGGTATTGCCGAAAAACCGCGTTCTTTCTTTGATAAGCTCGATGCTTATGCCAAAGAAGAAGGTATGGGCGGTATTGCTTATGTGGCTTTTGCCGCAGCCGGTGCCAAAGGTATTGCCAAACTCTTGAGTGCCGAAAAATTGGATGAACTCAAAGCCAGCTATGGTGCCAAAGACGGTGATGCCGTTATCTTTATGGTGGGTAAAGGCATGAAGTTTGACAAGTTTAGCGGTCGCTTGCGTAACAAAGTTGGCGAAGAGCTTGGCTTGGTGGATGAAAACTCTTTCAAAATGTGCTGGATTGTTGATTTTCCGTTCTATGAAGAAAATGAAGAAACCGGCGCGGTTGAATTTTCGCACAACCCGTTCTCGATGCCGCAAGGCGGTATGGATGCGCTTTTGCACAAAGCACCTTTGGATATTTTGGCTTATCAATATGACTTTGTTTGCAACGGGGTTGAGCTTTTGTCCGGTGCCGTGCGTAACCATGAGCCGGATATTATGTACAAGGCTTTTGAAATTGCCGGTTATGACAACAGTGTGGTTGACAACAAGTTCGGCGGTATGATTAGTGCCTTTAAGTTTGGAGCACCTCCGCACGCCGGTGCCGCTTACGGTGTTGACCGTTTGGTGATGTTGCTCCTTGATGAGCCGATTATTCGCGATGTGATTTTGTTCCCGCTGAATGGTAAGGCACAAGACTTGATGATGCAAGCGCCAAACTATGTCACCGAGCAACAGCTCAAAGAACTGCATATCAACGTGGTTCCGGTTGAAGATAAAAAATAGATAAAAAAATCCTTCCCGAGGGTGACCTTAGGAAGGATTTTTTTTGTGTGGCTTATTCGGCAGCGTTGTAGCACAAATTTTCCAAATCACAATCATCAAGACACATACCGTAAATGCAACAATCGTCATGACGGTCGTAATATTGTTTTAAGGTAGCCTCTAATGTAAAGCCGCAAGAATTGTAAAAATTTCGGGTGGCTTTATATTCAGGCTTGCTGTCGGTTTTTAGATAAAGTTTGCGTCCGCCCAAGGTTTTGATGTGTTCAACCAACTTGGCAATGAGCAACCGGCCAATGCCGCGGCCTTGATATTTGGCGTGGGTGGCCAGCCAATAAAGCTCAAAGGTGCCGTCTGAGTCGGCAATTTCACCATAGCAGGCATAAGCGCAGGTCACACCGTCAAGCTCGGCAAAGATAAAGTTAGTATCATGCGGATAATCTTCATCTTCCGGATGCTCCATTTGGTACAAAGCATCATCGGCCAGATGAGCGGTAATATCGACGCAATCTTCATCAAAATTTGGGGCTGAAGCCGAAATTTCTTTGACTTTTTCAATGTCATCGGCACATATGGTATATCTGAAGGTAAGCATCTTACACCTCCTTCAGAGCAACGTTGTCCTCAAAAAAAGTCAGGTTAAAGAAAAAATTGTGTTTCGGAGGCTCGGCTGAATCGGCCTGAGATCCTTTCTTGATAAGTTTTTTTGAACGTTTTTTCATAATAGATATCCTTTTGTTTTAAAGAAAGAAAAGTCTTTCTCTATATCTATTAGAGCACGAAAAATATAATTTGGCAAGAGGGGATTTTTTGTGCCCGAACGCAACAAATCATTTGACAAGTGGAAGAAAAAGGCATAGATATTGAGCGTTGTTTGGATTATTGCTTCGTCGTCTAATGGTAGGACAGCGGATTCTGACTCCGTCAATCTTGGTTCGAGTCCAGGCGAAGCAGCCATAAAAAAGCCTCCGTTTTCGGGGGCTTTTTTTATAGCTAAAGCACAGCCCGACGAGAACCAAGATTTTGGTTCGGAGCGGATAGTTGTTGAAACGAGGTGCAATTTTTTAGCTTTGAACGAAAATGATATTTTTTTAGACATAAAATATTGACAAATAATTTTGTCCGTTTATTCTATTATTATTGTGTTATAGGAGGGTCAAATGGAAAATAATGAAAAAACCTCAGCAGATGAAGAGAAAATGATTTTGGAAGCTGCAGAAACTTTAAAAAATGAAGAAAAAACAGCGACGAAAACTGTAAAAACTTCGACAGATGAAGAGAAAGTGATTTTGGAACCAATAAAGTCTTTAACAAATGAAGAGTTCAAGCAACAGCTCTTGATTTATACTTTGCAACATAATCCGGAGTTTTTTGTCGAGGCTTCGGAAAAGCATCATTTGGATTTAGGAAAAAATCAGACGGATATCAGTAATATTGTTTATCAAGAGCAAGTCATGACTTTGCAAGATTTGTGTCGAGAGTCTGCTTTGCAGGAAAATACCGTCGATGCTTATAATTATTTGCATCTCGTCTGCTTCTTTTCCGAGAACGATTATGCCTATATTCGCGCCGTTGAGGGAGAAAATGCATCAACAAATTTGTATACTTATATTGATGAACGTCTCAAAGAAGTTGACGATTTGAAAGGAACACTCAGCTTGATTTCTTCCGTGAATGAGGCTTATCTTTATGCAACCACGGAAATGCCTAATTTTAATGCCTATAAAGCCAACCAAATTTTGGAACAGATGAACGCTTTGGAAAAGGACTTTTCAGATGAACAAAAAGCTCAGGCGGCTTATATTTGCTCCAAAATGTTTCGTAAACTGGAAAGTGCAAAACAGGTGTATGGGGAGGCTCTTGCCGAAGAGAAAGAAGCCGAGTGTTTGCAAAAGGTGCTTTCCCACAGTGCTGATTATAAATTGTTGGCTTATTGTCAGAGCCGCTTAAATAAAAAAGCCGATAAAGAGGTGGTGCGTGCTTATAAAAAGGCTTTGCAGAAAAATACCGACCGAAAGGCTTTGTTTAACATTAATATGGCCTTGGCCGGAATTTATGAACAACAATCCAAACAAATCGGCTTTGCCAGTGCCAGCAGTAACAAACATTTGGCGGCTGAGAAAACCGTGCGCTATTTGACCAATGCATACAGATATTCTCCGCGTGACGGTCAAATGCAAATTTTGAAGCAAATGGCTGATGTGCATTTCCGTATCGGCAATTTTGATGAATGGAAAACCTTAAAACCGTGATTGCTTTGAAGTTTTTGAAAGGTGAGGCACGTTGCTGGGCCCTTAATGCCATTGGCGATAAAATGCATGACGGCCATTATTATCAAATGGCCATTGAAGAATGCAAAAAAGCTAAAATGCCGGCTAATGTTAAGTTGGATATTCAAGAAATTACCTATTCAAAAATGATTGAAACGGCAAAATCTGAGCAAGAAAAAAGCGCTTATGCCGATTCTTTGAAGCAAGTTCGAACACAAAAACAGACGATGTTTATGACCATGCTTAAGGGTAAGAAAAAGTCAATTATCTAATGATTTCTCAGCTAAAAAATTGGCTTAACTATATGCACAAAAAGGTGATTGTGCCGATGCGCCGGAGGAATAAAAATCCGGCGTATCTGGCGCGGTCTAATGCCATCGGTATGGGTTTGGCTTTTGCCCCGTTTCCGGGGCAGGTGCCGGTGGTGCTGGCTTTGTGGGTTTTGTTAAGGCGTACCAAATATCGTTTCAGCTTGGCGATATCGGTGGCGTGGACGTTTATTTCCAACGTGTTTACCAATCTGCCGCTTTTTTATCTTTACTATTTGACCGGAGCCTATCTCAGACAAGACGAAACGGCTTTTTCTTATGCCGAACTTAAAGACATGTTTGTCGGCGGCGCTTTTCAGGCTGCTGGTCAAATCGGGATGAATATTCTTTGGGGCAGCTTGCTTTATATGCTGATTTTTGGCACGCTCGGCTATTATCTTGGCTGGCGCAACAAAAAATAAACTTTACGCCTCTTTCTTTTGCCAAACGGCTTGCTCAATTTTGTGTCCGTTGCTTTTGATTTGTTTGATGTTGAAATTTTGATATTTGACCTGAATATTCTTTTTATCCAGAGGAATTTCTTTCAGCAAAGAAAAGATAAAACCGGCAAAGGTTTCACAATCAAATTTTGATAAATCCAATGCAAAAGTTTTTTCAATTTCTTCAAGCGGCGTAGACCCTTGAATGACCCAAGAGTTTTTGCCAAGTTGTTTGATATGGGGCAGAGCCGGTGGGGCGCTGGTGTCATCTTCCAGCTCGCCGACAATTTCTTCCAACAAATCATTCATGGTGACTATGCCCGAAATACCGCCGTATTCATCAACCACCAGAGCAAAATGCACATGGCTTTTTTGCATGTTGCGGAACAGTTCGTCAATATGCTGCGTTTCCGGTATAAACAAAGTGGGCTTGACGGCTTTGTTGATGATGGCTGTTTTGCCTTGCGGTTTATACTTAAAATAGTCTTTGATATTCATGATGCCCAATATGTTGTCGGTGTTGTCTTTGTATATCGGGTATACCGAATAGCGGGTTTCTATCATGATTTTTTCCCAATTGCCGGTATCGTCATCTACATCCAAAAACTGAACATCGGTGCGGTGTTTCATCACCTCATAGACTTGTTTGTCATCAAACTCAAACACATTGTGAATCATCTTTTTTTCTTCATCATCTATGGTGCCGTTTGCGGTGCCGACATCTATCATGATGCGAATTTCTTCTTCGGTTACATTGTCATTTTTTTCTTCGGGATTGATGCCAATCAGACGCAGCGCAATGTTGGTGGAAACGGTTAAAAACCAGACAATCGGTGAGAAAATTTTGGCAATGACATAGATGCTGGAAGACATGAATAGCGCAATTTTTTCGGCATGTTGCATGGCAATGCGCTTGGGAACAAGCTCGCCAAAAATTAAGGTGATGTATGATAAAATCAGCGTGATGCCGATGACAGCTAAAATATCTAAGGTGACGGGCGATAAGGTGGCGCCTTTTTCTATCAGCCAATTGACAATGCGGTCGGAAAAATTGTCTGCCGCAAAGGCACTGCCCAAAAATCCGGCCAGCGTGATGCCGACTTGGATGGTGGCTAAAAATTTGGCCGGTTGTGCGGTAAGCGAAACTAAACGCGCGGCGCGTTTGTTCCCGCTTTCGGCCATGAGCTTGAGTTTGTTATCGTTTGCGGAAATGACCGCAATTTCGGCGCAGGCAAAAACGGCATTCAGAAAAATTAAAAAGGCTTGGAATAATAATAGTTCTAGAACAGTATAATCTGGCATAAACAATTTCCGTCAGTTGTTTGTGGATATAATTAAAGTGTAATGGCAGAAATTTTCTTTTTCAAGCGCAAATTTTAAAAATCAGCTTTGTTTTTCAGGTTGTCATAGCGTTTGTGAATGCACTGGATGGCGGTTTTGTGCACGCCTTGGGTGATGCTGTAATAGATGAAACGGCCGTCGCGGCGGGAGGTGACAAAGCCGTCGTCTTTCAGGCGTTTTAAGTATTGTGAAACTTTCATTTGTCCGCTTTCTATCCCGTTGATGATGTCGGTGACGTTGCTTTCGCCAAACAAAGTGAGATATTCCAAGATGCGCATTTTATCATAGTTGGCAAAAAGTTTGATGCGGTTGGCAACCATGGTGGTATAATCTTTGGGCAGAAGTGCTTTTTCGGTTAGATAATAAAAACTATCGGTCATATAGGCAAAGAGCTTGCGTATGCACTCAAAAATGCTGGCTGGATATTCCTCATATATATTATAATATATAAAAATGCCTTTGCGCTCGGTTTTGACCAAATGTGCTTCGCGCAGTTTTTTTAGGTTTTGGGAAACAATCATTTGTTCTTCCGCCACGGCTTTGGCCATTGCCGATACCGATGAGGCGCCGTTGACATCCATATATTCCAACAAACGCAAGCGCAACGGGTGGGCAATGTAGCTGATGCCTTTGACGGCTTTTTTCATGATTTCCGGCGGCAGTTGCTGCTCCATAAACTCTTCTCCGATTTTTTTTTCTTTCAGCCTATATCAAACTGCGGCATTTTGCAATTATAAAAAAATCCCCGATTTATAATTTATCGGGGAAAGTGTTATTTGACAAAGGGTTTAATATAATTTTCAAACCGGGATTCATATTCCGGTGCCCAGCCCATCAGATAATTTGAGCCAAAAAGCATAAGCGGGGTGCCGATAGCGCTACCATTGATTTTATATTCTTTTACCGCTTGCAAAAGGAGCTTATAGCCGCCGGGGTTTTCAACATTGACCATGCTGAACTCCAAATTGGGGTGCTTGGCATTGATATATTTTAAGGCTTGATGACAATGCGGACAATAGTTGGAATAGAAAAAATATATTTTATCTTTGGAAAAAGCCGATTTCTCGCTTGCGGTTTGAGCCTGGTTTTCCGCCTTGGTTTGATTATCGCAACCGGTGAGGACAAACAGCCCTAAGACAAAAGCAAAAATGATTTTGTTCATGGTTATACTCCAATATATTACATAATGTATATATATTATAAATATAACATATTAAAAATGTCAAGTATTGAGCCGCATATTTTTTTCTAATATTTTGCGGTTTTATATTTTGCGATTATTTTAATTGGGTTTTGTAAAGCGAAGCATAGATGGAATTTTCTTTGTTCATCAGCTCTTCATGCGTGCCTTGTTCGACAATTTCGCCATAGTTGATGACCACAATTTTGTCGGCGTTGCGAACGGTGGAAAGTCGGTGTGCAATTATCAAGACCGTGCGGTCTTTCATGAGATTTTCAATTGCTTGTTGAACAATGGCTTCTGACTTATTATCCAGTGCGGAAGTGGCTTCATCCAAAACCACAATGGGGGCATTTTTCAAAAAGGCTCGGGCAATGGCAATGCGTTGTTTTTGGCCGCCGGAAAGCAAAACGCCGCGTTCTCCGATTTGGGTGTCCAGACCGGCATCAAGACTTTTGATAAATTCATCCAGACAGGCGGCTTTGATGGCTTTTTGAATGGTTTCTTCGGGAATGTTATTGTGTCCGAGCAATATATTTTCACGGATGGTGCCGGCAAACAAAAAGTTGTCTTGAAAAACAATGGCAATGTTTTCTCTCAGTGAGCGAAGTTCTATGTCGCGAACATCTATATCATCTATGGTCAAAGAACCGGATTTAATGTCATAAAATCTGGGCAGAATGTTGACCATGGTGCTTTTGCCGCCGCCCGAGTTCCCGACAAAGGCAATGGTTTCACCTTTGTCTATTTTCAGATTGATGTGTTTTAGCACCGGTTTGCCCGGAATATATTCAAAACAGACATCTTTATATTCAATGCCTTTTTTGACGCCGTTCAGCTTGACTGCCCCGGGTTTGCTGACAATTGCCGGTGTGGCTTCAAGCAGATCAAATACACGCTCCATGGCCATTAAGGACATTTGTACCGAATTGAAGGTGTTGCCGATGGATTTTATCGGATTGTAGAGCATTATCAAGGCGGTGATGAAAGAGACAAAGTTTCCGGCCGAAATCTCTTTGGTGACAATTAAATGGCTGCCGTACCAGATGACGGCGGCTATTCCCAAAGAAACTATAAAATGCATCATCGGAGAGAGCATGCCGGTTCGTTGAACCATTTTCATGCCATAGTGAAAAACCCCGCGCAAGGTGTCTCTGAACTTGCGGTTTTGATAGTCATATAAATTATATGAAGTGATGATGCGGTTGCCGTTGAAGGTTTCATTATAATGTGTGACAACGGTTGAGCCGGCAAAAACCGATTGCGACATAAGCGCCTTAATTTTTTTGCGTACCGTGGTCAACGGATAAAGAGCAAAAAACAGAACAATCACGGCCATTATGGCCAGTTGCCAGGAATTGTAAAACAACACAAAAATCAGAGAAATGGAAGAAAACAGACGCGTGGTGAAAAGTTTTAAATTGGCTAAAAGACCGGAACAAGAAGAATCTACATCATTGTTGAAGCGAAAGATGATGTCTCCGGAATTGTGCCGATCAAAAAAAGCGGCGTTATAGCTCATCAATTTGTCAAACAGGGTCATTTTCAAATCCATGGAGATTTTTTGCCCGACCCAAGTGTTCATATAGGTTGCCAAATAGTTCAGCAGGCTTTGAATCAAGCTGAAGGCAATAATCAATAGCGGCAGAAAGGTGGTGTAATTGGTTTTTTGCTCAACCATAACCACGTCCATGTATGGTTTGAGTGCCCAAGCTATTACCGCATCCATGGCGCCAATCGGAATGGTGATTAGAACTGCAACCAGAGCCCGAAACCAATAGGGCTTCACATAAGGCAAAATTTTGGCATAGTTTTGCACCGTGTAGAGTGATTTGATTTTTTGTTCCAGCTTTTTTAACATTTATAATCTCTGTTTAAGCTCCGATTTTATTGCTTTTTTTGTTTGAGGCGCTTTTGATAATTTTCTTTCGTAAAACGATAAATTATAGCATACGAAAAAATTTGCAATTGTAAATATTTTTTATTGCAGCCACACACAGAATTGTTGTTTGAAAAACAGCCTTTTCTTAGAATCGGAAATAGATGAACGGATTGTATGTTGAGGCCGCCATTGAGGCCGCGGAGACGATGAACAATACCATCAGCCAGATGTTGATTATGCTGCGCAAGATTTTGTGCTCATATTTAACCTCAAGCATTTTTTGGAAAATCGGCATGGCGCAGATGATGGCGACGATAAAGGCCAAAATCTCCAGATTGTCAACATAATAAGCCATTTTGTAGGATATTTTGTGTTCCGGTATCAGGCCAAACATATTTTTGATGTAGGCGCAGGCATAAGCCATGTTGTCGGCTCGAAACATGACCCAACCCAAAACAAAGGCAAACATGGCATAGAGATGTTGGGTCAGACTGATTTTCCAACCGCCGACTTTTTTATGCCAACCGCTGATTTTTTCAAAAATGATAAAAGCACCGTGCCATAAGCCCCAGAAAACAAAGTTCCAACTGGCGCCATGCCAAATTCCCGTGGCCAAAAACACAACCAGCAGATTGAAGATGTTGCGCGGTTTGGAAACCCGATTTCCGCCTAACGGAATGTATAGATATTCCTTAAACCAGGTGGAAAGCGAAATATGCCATCTGCGCCAAAACTCGGTGATGGATTTGGAAATATAGGGGTAGTTGAAGTTTTCCAAAAACTTAAAGCCGAATATGGCTCCTAAACCTATGGCCATGTCCGAATAGCCGCTGAAGTCATAGTAAAGTTGCAGCGTGTAGGCAAGGGCTCCGATCCAGGCAGTGAGGGTGTCAAATTGTTCTACCGGCTGCGCAAAAATTTTGTCGGCAACCGCCCCCAAGGTGTTGGCCAGAAGCATTTTCTTGGCCAGACCGATGATGAACCTTTTGACCCCATAGGCCACTTTGTCAAAACTCACGTTTCGGTTGGAGATTTGCTCATCAATATCATGATATTTGACAATCGGGCCGGCAACCAACTGCGGAAAAAGGGTGATGTATAAGGCCAGCTTATAGATGTCTTTTTGAGCTTTGACCTCTTTTCTGTAAACATCTATGACATAGCTTAAGGCCTGAAAGGTGTAAAATGAAATGCCAATCGGCATGACAACATCCACAAAGCTGAAACGCGCATTGAAAAGCTGATTGAGATTGTCCATGACAAAATTGAAATATTTGAAATAGAACAAAAAGCCTAGATTGACCAAAATCGTGCCCATCAGCAACAGCTTGCGGTGTTTGGGGTTGTGGCTGCGGCTGATGTAGTTGGCGCCAATATAGTTGACCAGTATGGTCAAAATCATAATCGCCAGATAACGCGGCTCTCCCCAGGCATAAAACAAGATGCTGGCCAATAATAAAATATAGTTTTGCAACTCTTTGCGTGCCAGCAGGTATATGGCGCTGACAATCGGCAAAAACATAAAAACAAAGGTCATGGACGAAAATAACATGGTTTATTCTTTCATTAAATCGTTGAGTTGAAAAGCTGCATTAGAGTTAATTACAATGAGCATAATATCAGGTTTAAAAGCTAAAATATCCTTTTCCCAACGAGAAATTTTTAGGCTATCTTCAAATTGGTTGTTGCTGCGGAATTTTTTGATACGCGGAAAGGTGTAGGCTAAAAATGATGAAAAATTTTCCGTAAAAGAATTGCCGATAATGACAACTTTTTCTTTGTTTTTGGCGTGCGGATAATAAAAATCTTTGTTGTTGTATTTTAAATCCCATTCCATTTTCAAACTTTTTTCGTCTTTATGTTTATAATATCGGTATGGGGTGTTTAAGGGACAAGTTTTTTCATCTAATTTAAGTAATTTGCAAGCAGAGCCATACCAAAATGACCTGTCTCCTTCGGCTCTGACACGGTTGTCATAAAAAATATCATAATCTTGCTCCGTAACGGGAACCAAGCGCGGAAAGTCTTGCTTGATCCGTTGCATCAAATCTTGATAGCCCCAATAGGCCCCCCATTCGGTCCAATGGTGATCGGTTTTAAAATAGACCAAATCGGTTTGATTATGCTTAGATAAAGCATCTAAAGGGTAGACTACATTGGTAATGTTATTTTTGTTAAGATATTTGTAAATTACAGAAGAATGATCTGTATCTATAGCCTTTTTTAATGAGGAATCTTTTAAAAATTCTCCCTTTTTAGGTACAATCTCAATATAGCATTTTATACCATTTTTATGGCAAAAATTATTATAATTTTCAATTGAACGCTTGATAGCAAATAATTCTGGCAATGAAAAATGTTGACTTGTAACATCTGATTGAATTACCGACCAATCATCACTTATTTTTTGAGCCCCGGCATAAGAATAATATTGGTTGAGTCTTTGTAGTTTTGTGTTCAATTCAATTAAATTTTTGCGGCCGAAAAAATGGTCGTTGAACCATTGTTCAAAGGCTTTTCCATAGTTGCCGCTTTTATCAAAAAATTGAGAAAAAGAGGGGCGGCTGGCCAATATTCGGTTTTCTTGCTCGGATTTTTCGGCTTTGGAAATATCTGACATCGGAAGGAACAACAAAACAAAGAAAACACTCAAAAAGACAATATCTATGCGGGAATGATGTTGCTCAATTTTGAAAGTCGAGAGATATTTTACAACCTTGTAAGACAGCAAAAAAGACAAGGTTGCCAAGATGACAAACATATAAATATCAAAGTGCCGTCGGCCTTTGAGGTTGAGAATGTTTTTATAAACAATCTGCGGATTGGACTGTGTGCTTTTGAAAGACAAGATATTGTTCTTGATATCAAAACTATCTATATTCAACAGTTCAAACTGTGAAAAATCGTTAAAAGAGATGGTTTTTTTGCCGGATATTTTTAAATTTGAAATCTTTACTTGCTTTGGATTTGAGCCAAAATCCAGCCGAAAGCAGGCGAGTTTTTTTGTGGGTATGATGATTTTACTTTCATGCTGTCCGGCTTTTATCAGATGTTTGACCGATTGTTCCCGATTGAAGGCGTGATGGCTTTTTTTTATATAGTCAATTTGCAATAGAATGTCTTTTTCAAGACTGGTTTTCATTGAGAGATAAAAATATTTTCCGCCCCAAAGGTTTAAGCTCAGTGTCATCAATATTGCAGTTAGAAGCAAAACAATGATGATAAATCTGTTGGGAAGTATTTTTTTTATGGTCATGTGTGTTTTGTACCTCTAGAGAATTTTTCATGTTTGGCAAAGTCTATAAAATTCGGGATGAAAAAGCAATAAATATTTTGCAAAATTAAACAGTGGATTTATTATTTTGTATAGTTATAAAATTTAAGTTTATCGTCTTGTTGTTTAAACTTTTATTGACGGTTGTTTGCGGGGTATTGTTGGTGTGGTTTTTAACAAAAAAACTAAAAAACTGGAAGAAAGCTCTCGTCCAATCTTGTCTTCTGATTAATTGGTAATTTATAAAAAAGCCTCCGCAAAGGGAGGCCTTTTTTGTGATGGTGCCGACACACGGACTCGAACCGCGGACCCACTGATTACAAATCGACTGCGCTTATAAAATATTATCTTTATAAATCAATATGTTAATCTTGAAATTTTAGCGATTTTTTTGCCGAGCTACCACCGAGCTACCACGCCAAAACAAGCTACCACCAGCTTATTACAAAATATTTTTTAATATAAATTTATGAATATTAAAAATTTTAATGACTTTTAAATATTGTATCATTAAGATATTTTCAAGTTATTTATACAAATAGGATATTAAATGTTAGAGAAAATTAGAAGCCTCCTTCAACAGGGTGAAGGTCTTAAAATTGAGTTCAAAGAAGCTCAAGGTGGAATGCCTAAGAGCGTATATGAAACTGTTTGCGCCTTTTCTAACACTCAAGGTGGAGAAATTCTTTTGGGGGTTAAAGATAATGGAGATGTTGTAGGTATTGCTCCTCATCAAATATCTCAACTTAAGAAGGATTTTGCAAACACAATTAACAATCCAGCTAAAAATCATCCACCGCTTTATTTATCTATTGAGCCGATAGTTTTTGAAGAAAAACATATTCTTTATATTAATGTTCCAGAAAGTGCAGAAGTTCATCGCTGTTGTAATAAGATTTTTGTGCGTAATGAAGATGGTGATTATGATATTACCTCCCAACAAGCTCAAGTAGCGGCTTTATATTTAAGGAAACAAACTTCTTATTCTGAAAACCAGATATTCAAATATGCAAGGCTTGATGATTTGCGCCAAGATTTAATTGCGAAGGCTCGTAAAATGGCTGTTATTAGAGACGCAAACCATCCATGGAAAGAACTTGATGATTTTGAACTCTTAAAAAGTGCCTCTTTATACAAGAGAGATGTTCAGACAGGAGAAGAAGGAATAACGCTTGCCGGTTTATTACTTTTAGGAAAAGATGAAGTTATAGCATCTGTTTTACCTCATTTTAAGACCGATTTAATTATGCGCGTAAAAGATATTGGTCGTTATGATGATAGAGATGATGTTAGAACAAATTTAATTGACAGTTATGACCGTATAATGGCCTTTGTATCTAAACATTTACCATCACCTTTCTATTTAGAAGGAACGACACGACTGGATATTCGGAACATTATTTTCAGAGAAATTGCAGTCAATTTACTTGTTCACCGAGAATATACCAATCACTATCCGGCAAAGTTAGTTATAGAAAAAGACAGAATTTTTACTGAAAATGGTAATAAGCCATATATTCATGGTAATATCAATCCAGAAATGAATACACCTTATCCAAAGAATCCAACGATTGCACGATTTTTCAAGGAAATAGGATTGGCGGATGAACTTGGTTCTGGTGTTCGTAAAATAACGCAATATGCTGAAGCTTATGCTGGAAGTCAGCCAATATTAACCGACTCTGATATATTTAGATTAGAGTGGAAAACAAATCTGTTTCAAGATATGAAAAGCCAAGAACAGGATAGCTCTATAACGGTTACTGATAAAGCTAGTGATAAAGCTAGTGAACAAGTTAGTGAACAAGCTAGTAGACAAGTTAGTGGACAAGTTAGTGAACAAGCTCTTCAAATTATAACTTTTTGTGAAACACCTAAATCTTTATCTGAAATTATGACTTTTTCTCAGTATAAAAGCAGAGGTTATTTTGTTGATAGGGTATTGCAGCCTTTAATAAACCAAGGGCTTATTGAACGGACATTTCCTAATATTCCAAACCATCCAAACCAAAAATATAAAACAAAAAAATAAATTTGGAATTTTAATTAAAATACCCCGCGAGGTTTGCCATTTGTAAATTGGGGGAATCCCAAGTGGAAAAGATTTCACCTGATAAGCTATTGCCGTGAATAACGCGAACGCTTAGGCCTAATAAGCTAAGTTGCGTATAAGTCATGCAGACACATAACTCATCAATATCAGTGGCCTCAATATATAATTTGCCGCCCAGCTTTTCATATCCGCGATTTTGCAGACATTTAACCAATCCCA
>CALXPK010000003.1 GCA_944390265.1 uncultured Alphaproteobacteria bacterium
TTCTTTACTCATTGTTTGTGTGATTCCAGTTCCAGAAACTTTATCATCAAATTGAATCAAACCGTTATGGATAGAATCAAGTTTAAGATTTCCGGCAAAATAAACAGCAGAAGAATCTTCGCCATCACCCCAAATCACCTTATTGCCACGGAAGATAGATTCGCCATTATCGGCACGGATGGTTAAATCTCCCAATGAATAAATAGCGCCACCTTGTGTGTTAAACCCTTCTTCACTATCTCTCAAAGCTCCGGTTTGCACATAGTTATCATAAAAACTACTATTGGTGAGAGTCGTTGTACCTTGATTATAAATAGCACCGGCTCTAGCATAATTAGAATCAGATTTTGCATAGTTACCAGTAAAAGTACCTGTAATATTGCCAATGGTAGCTCTATTACCATTAAAAATCGCCCCGCCTTCGGCAGAATAAGAACCTTGAGCATAGTTATTAGTAAAAGTTCCAGCAATATCTTTAATTAATCCGTACTGATTGTATAATATTCCTCCTTTACCATGAAAAGAACCTCTTGCATTGTTATTAGAAAAAACACCTGAAATAGAATTAATATTTCCTAGATTATAAATTGAACCATAAAAAGTATCATACGTAATTTGCTTACCTTTAATTTGATCTAGGTTAACATTCTGGATAATCAAATCTGTTTTATCAGAAGAATCAAAATTAATAAGCTGTTCTGAAGAGCCTTCTTGACCGGTGATGGTATGACCGCCGCCATCGATGATGATGCCGGAGCCTCCAACCGTATCTATAGGATTGTCTGCATCTGCTTGAATATCTCCGGTTAGAACAATAACTTTTCCGGCATTTTGGGAATCTTTAACCGCGGCCTTGAGCTCAGCCCAAGAACCAACTTCAACTTTCTCTTTTCCGGAAATATCAACAACAGCCCATGCCGGAGCGCTGCCCAGCATCAAGCTCAGCATTAAAGAATAAAGACCAAATTTAGCGTTTATCATTTTGACCCTCCTTTTTCTAAGGACAAGTACATAACAAATTATATCTGATTTTGGGTTTCAAATCAAGCCGGAAAGCGCGATACTCGTACCAAGGCGGCCGAATCGTCCCAAAATGCCTCTTATTCTATTAATGATACTCCGTTTTTTTTTTTTTGCAACCGAAAATGCGCGTTTCGCTTTAAAAAAATGATATAACCGGTTGTATTTAAAAGAAAACCATGCGATCAAAGGTGCTACGTTTGCGCGATACGCGCGGCACGGAGAAAAAACTTTTGCGGTCAAACGCGCTGCGTTCGTTTACGTTTTTTTTAGAAAATTAGCATTAAAGTAACGCGAAAGGAAAAGATTGGATTCGCAAAAAAATGTTAAATGCCATAAATGAAGAGATTGTATATGTCAACGGCCAGCCGCAAAGATTGATTATCTTTTTGCACGGCTACATTGACAGTGCCGACTATCTGGAAGGAAAGTTGCAAAACTTCATCAAAGTGTTTGACAACACGGCCATTCATCTGCCGCAAGCGCCGATTTGTTGTGAGGTTTTGGAAGACAAACGCCAGTGGTACTCCATGCACCGTTTTGACCCCGATGATGAAAGAAAAACCGTGCCGACCATGGCAGAATGTGTGGAAATTTATAACAAAATGACATTGGGTCTGGAAGAATCTTTTTCTTATCTGAACGATTATATTGATGCTTGTCTGAATGCATATCAGCTGGAAGACAAAGACTTGTTTTTGTGTGGTTTTTCTCAAGGGGCGATGCTGGCCATATACACCGCCTTGATGAGAGATAAAAAAATCGGCGGATGTGTGAGTTTCAGCGGCATCATGGCCGGCCACAAGTTTTTGTCTTGCCATGCTCAAAGCAGTCCGGATATGCTTTTGATTCATGGCGATGCCGACAATTTGGTGCGTTTTGAGGCCTTAGATTTCACCAAGAAAGAATTGGAAAAACTTGGTTCACACGTAGAAACTTATACGGTTAAAGGCGGCCAACACCGCATTAGTCCGGAAGGTCTGGAAGTCGCGGCCGACTTCATCATGAAGCACAATTTGTGCAAACAAAAAATTGCTTAATAAAAAGATTGCGTGTTGATTAAGCCGCCGTTTTCAATCAGGTTATTTTTGCCGCGTTCAATTTTGAGCGGAGAGAGCGCACCCAAATTTCTTTCATAAATTTCGCCATAGTTGCCAAGCTCGGTCAGAGCGGTGCGCACCCAAGTGGGGTTGAGCTCAAACTTGCTCCACAAATCGGGATTAACGCCGAGCAGGTTTTTAACCGAGCCGTCTTTGAGGCCGATAAAAATATCCACGTTTTTAGAGGTGATTCCTTTTTTCTCGGCCAAGGTCAGGGCATTGACAACCCACTTAACCGCGGTGCGCAATTTTTGATTGTCTTTCAACACTTGGGCATAGACGGGTTTTTCGGCAATCACCTCGGGCAAAATCTCAATCTCGACCGAAGTGTCGCTCATATTATCGATAATACCTTTCAAAAAGAGCTCATTGCCGGTAAAAAGATCGCAACGTTTGAGCAAAAAGGCATTTTTGGCATCAACGGAATTTTTGAAAAAGAGCGGGCGCAAGTCGAGTTTATATTTGTCATTAAAATCTTGAAAATTATAATAATCATCGGTGCCGGAGATGACGCAAACTTTTTGCCCCTTAAAATCTTCCATGGAAGTTGCCGTCGGGTTTTTATGAGCCAAAAACATCTGACGCACATAATAGATAATTTCGGCTTGAGTTGTTTTGCCGCTTATGTCGGAAGAGGCGGTGGCGGGAGCATTGCCGAGCATGATGTCAATTTTATTATTGGCAATGGCCGCATTCACTTGATTGGCCTTAACATCAACCAGTTTGAAGCGGTCGGCACGACCAAAAACGGCGGTAGAAAAAATGCGGCACAAATCAGCATCAATCCCGCGCCAATAGCCGGCTTCATCTTGATAAGCAAAAGTTTTGGCCGACAAATCCGTCCCGCACAAAACCTCGCCTCGGGTTTTGATAAAGCGCAAACCGGCATCGGCGGCTTGGGCATTGGCCGCAAATAAACAGCTTAAAAAACATAAAAACCAAAATTTTTGTTTCATTTTTTTAACCAATTGATGATATAATCAAAACAAGTTTGAAAACAATATAGGACATATTTAAATGAAAAGTAAGCACTTTTTGCAACTTATTATCTTTTGTTTTGGCTTGCTGAGTTTTCCGGCATTTGCCGCGGCACCCCAACCGCAAGAGTCCATTTCTTGGGCCGAGGATAAGGGCAATTTGTTGTTGCAAACTTTTCAGGAAAAAGACCTGGCGCAAAAATATCATGATTTGGACAATTTGTTTTTGAACTATGTCGATTTGGAATATATCGGCAAATTTGTCATCGGCAAATATTGGCGCGATATGAGCACAGAGCAACAAGCGCAATATTTAAGTCTCTTCAAGCGCTATGCTTTGGCGGTGTATAAAGGCTTTCCGCTCACCTTTCAATATCCGATAACCTTTCGTATCAACAATGCCGTTGCCTCGGCAAATTATACCGAAGTTTTTGCCACGATTGACTTAGGCGGCAATTTTCAAGAAAAAGAAAATCAACCGCAAAAGATCAACGTCAT
Organism: uncultured Alphaproteobacteria bacterium; assembly: GCA_944390265.1. Taxonomy (GTDB): domain Bacteria; phylum Pseudomonadota; class Alphaproteobacteria; order RF32; family CAG-239; genus CAJLXD01. The sequence goes on from CALXPK010000003.1 coordinate 3,596, forward strand.
CTTTCGTCTGGTCAAAAATGAGAAAGGCATTCAGATTGTTGATTTAACCTTGGCGGAAAGCAGCCTGATTTTGTCTTATCGCAACCGCTTTTACCAAATGGTGGCAGAAGATGAGGGCGACATGACTTGGTTTTTGGAAGACTTTGAAACAACCGTCCTTTCCACCGAAAAGACCAATCGGCAAAATTTGGAAGAAACACGGCAATAAAAAAGCAAGATTCTTGCAAAATAACCTTGAATTTATAAAGATTAGCTTATAATATCGGCTTTAGTTTTGTTTAATAAATTAAAGTGGATATTTTAGTTATGAGTGAAATAAAAGTCAGATTTGCACCGTCACCGACCGGCTATATGCACATCGGCAACACCAGAACCGCATTGTTTAACTGGTTGCTGGCCAAAAAACTGGGCGGCAAATTCATGCTCCGTATTGATGATACCGACAAACTGCGCTCCAAAGAAGAATATGAACTCTCGTTAAGAGATTCGTTAAAGTGGCTCGGTTTGGTTTGGGAAGAAGAAGCCCGCCAATCGGCTCGTTTTGACCGTTATAATGAAGTGGTAGAACAACTCAAAAAAGACGGCCGCATTTATGCTTGCTATGAAACCGCCGAAGAGCTGGAGTTTATGCGCAAACGCCTGATGAACAAAGGCTTGCCGCCGATTTATGACCGCTCGGCTTTGAAGCTCACCGCTGAACAAATTGCCGCTTATGAAAAAGAAGGCCGCAAACCGCACTATCGTTTTAAGCTCATCGATGGCGAAATTAAGTGGAATGATATGGTCAGAGGCGAAGTGAAATATGAAGCCAAAAACTTGAGTGACCCGATTATCATTCGTGAAGACGGAAGTTTCTTGTATCATTTGCCATCGGTCATTGATGACCATGATTTCGGCATCACCCACATCATCCGTGGTGAAGACCATGTGACCAACACCGCCTCCCAAGTCCAAATGTTTGAGGCTTTGGGGGGAAAGGTGCCGACTTTTGGTCACTTGCCGTTGTTGACTGGCAAAGAGGGCAAATTGTCCAAACGCTTGGGCAGCTTGGGTGTCAGAGAGTTGAAAGCCGAAGGCATTGAGCCAATGGCCATCAGTTCATTCTTGGCCAAATTGGGCACCTCAGAGAGCATTGAACCCTTTTATGATTTGGAAAGTTTGGCAAAATCTTTGGATTTGAGCAAAATCGGCCGTTCTCAACCCAAATTTGATGTTGAAGAGCTGGAAATGTTCAATACCAAATTCATTCACGGCGCTCCGTATGAATACGTTAAAAATCGTATTGATGCCGATGAAAACTTCTGGAATGCCGTTAAAGGCAATTTGACCTTTGTCAAAGACATCACCGCTTGGGAAGACATTTGCCATAAAGAAGTTAAACCGGTGATTGAAGATTCTGCTTTGACCGAAGCCGCGGCCGATTTGTTGCCGGCAGAACCCTGGAATGAAGAAACCTTCAATCTTTGGGTCAATGAAGTCAAAGCCAAAACCGGCAAAAAGGGCAAAGATTTGTTCCACCCGATTAGAAAAGCCTTAACCGCGCAAGAAAACGGGCCGGAACTGAAAATCTTGATGCCTTTGATGGGCAGAGCCAAAGCCTATAAAAGATTAAAAGGCGAGGCCGCCTAATTAACTTAACCTAACCAAAATATAAGGAGAAAAATCGTGGTAGACATATACTTGCATAACACATTAACACGTCGCAAAGAAAAGTTTGTTCCCATCGACTGTAACAATGTGCGTATGTATGTCTGTGGCCCCACGGTTTATGATAAAGCACACTTGGGCAACGGCAAAACGCCGGTGTCATATGACGTGCTTTATCGTCTGCTCCGCTATGTCTATGGGCCGGAACACGTGACTTACGTGTCCAACATCACTGATGTTGATGACAAGATTTTAAACAAGCACAAAGAAACCGGCAAACCGATTCGCGAGATTACCGAAGAAACCTATAATTGGTATATTGCCGATATGAAAAAACTCGGCAACTTGGAGCCGAACTATCGCCCCAGAGCAACAGATTATATTAATGAGATGATTGAGTTGGTCAAACGCTTGCTCGCTAATGGTCACGCTTATGAGGCGGCCGGCCATGTGCTGTTTTCGGTAGATTCCATGCCGGATTATGGTTGCTTGTCAGGCAGAAGCATGAAAGAAATGTTGGCCGGTGCCAGAGTGGAAGTAGCCGACTATAAGAAAAATCCGGCCGACTTTGTGCTTTGGAAACCCTCCGAACCCACCGAGCCGGGTTGGAACAGCCCTTGGGGCTATGGTCGCCCCGGATGGCATTTGGAATGCTCCGCCATGAGCTCCAAGTTGCTCGGCAATGATTTTGATATTCACGGCGGCGGTTCGGATTTGATTTTCCCGCACCATGAAAACGAGTGCGCACAGTCCAGATGTGCTTTTGAAGGAACCAAGTTTGCCCATTATTGGGTTCATGCCGGCATGCTGATGGTTGACGGTGTGAAAATGTCCAAATCTTTGGGCAACTTTTATATCTTGGACGATGTTTTGAAAAAAGCACCGGCCGAGGCTTTAAGATTGCTGTTCTTGAGCTCGCATTATCACCAACCGTTCAACTTCACCTTTGAAGGCTTGAACAATGCCAAAGCCACTTTGGATAAGTTTTACAATGCCTTGCTCAGGGTTAAAGACGTGAAAGTTGAAAAAGTTGAGCCGGATGCAAAAGTTGTCGAGGCTTTGGTCGATGACTTGAACACCCCGCTGGCGCTGACTTATCTGCATGAAAATGTCAACAATCTGAACAAAGCCGAAAGCGAGGAAGACAAGGTGAAATATAAATCTGAGTTGCTTGCCAATGCTTATCTGTTGGGCTTGTTGTGGCAAGACCCCGAGGCTTGGTTCAAAGGCGGTTTAGATGAGGCTGATGATGCTGAGATTGAAGCCAAAATCAAAGCCCGTGCCGAAGCCAAAAAGAACAAAGATTGGGCCACGGCCGATAAGATTCGCAATGAGCTCAAAGAGCAGGGCATCATCTTGGAAGACGGCCCGAGCGGCACCACTTGGAAAAAAATGTAATCCTTATAAAAAATCCCTTCCGACATGGAAGGGATTTTTTTTGTATAAGTTAGTTTGGTTAGAATTTGATAACCGGCCGGACTCTGGCAGAAGATCCAACATTTATAGCATCATTATAATCATCCCTATAATTATAAACACTAGCATAACCATAAAACTGGCAATAGGAAGAAGAAAAATGATAAGCATTAGGGATTTTCTCCCCTCCAACAAGAGATAGTTTTTGGTTTAAAAGAGATCTAGAGTCCATAAATTTTGCTATTTCTACCATAGCTGGAATATACCAATCACCAGCCTTTGTTCCAGGAGTTTTATAATTATAAGCATATTCAATTGCAGGACAACTTATATCATTACCCTGACAAAATTCCATAAATAATAAGGTATTTCTTTCTCCAAAACAATCAGAATCTATATCTTCAGTATCAATTATTTTTGGCATATAAAATTCTTCCTGAGACCATTTCTTTTCTTCGGAGCTTAAAGCAATTGCTTTGTGAGAACTAAAAATAATTCCAATCGGGGTTTTTTCGGAAATAACCTCGGATGAGCAAGACATATCCGAGTAAAGAATATCTCCCATAGCAGGATTTTCACATTTTTCTGAACTTTGTGATGACAGACAGACAACTTTAGAGGTATCCAGAGGGCATCTGAGTATATCTTGAGAGCCACAATCGCTTTCAGATTTGGTATATCCTAAACTTTCGCAGGTAGGGGCGACGGCGCAAGATTGCGCATTGGCCGGTGTGGGGTTGACAAAGGAGAAAGCCGATAGTGTCAAACTTGCTCCCAAAATTCTTTTCAGTAATAAATTCATTTTCTTTCTCCTTTTTATTATTCAAAGTACTCTCGCGCCGCCTAATTCACTTGCGGCAATAGGCAACGCAAAGCGCCGTCGCACCAATAAGTGTCCAAATTCAGCTGACCGGTCGGGCAG
>CALXPK010000004.1 GCA_944390265.1 uncultured Alphaproteobacteria bacterium
GCGTCAAGCGCCAAAGCGTGATGACCAAGTCCCAGTGCCAGCAGGGCACCGAGTATAAAAAAACACGATTTAAGCATGAATAGCCTCCTTTAATAATAAGAATTAAAGCCTATACCATTCATGATAAGCGTTTTTTTTTTTTGCAACTAAAATTAAAGGTTTGAGTCAAATAATTTTTCTAAGGTGTTGTTTTTAAAAGAAAGCCTCTTTCGCAAGGAAAGAGGCTTTTTGGGTTTTTATTCGGTTTGACTATTTTTTGTGGGCCGAAAACTGTTCATATTCCGATTTGCCTCGTGTCAACTCATAGGTTTTTTCACGCATGGTTTGGAACAACACATACAAAAGCGGAATGACAATCAATCCGGCGGCCGTACCAACCAACATTCCGTAGAACACCGGAACGCCGATGGCAACACGGCTGGCGGCGCCGGCACCGGTGGCCACAATCATCGGCCATACGCCCAAAATGAAGGTGAAGGCGGTCATCAGCACGGCACGGAAACGTTCTTTGGTGCCGACCATGGCGGCTTTGACAATGCTTGAGCCGCGTTCTCTTTCTTCTTTGGAGAACTCCACAATCAAAATGGCGTTCTTACTGGCCAAGCCAACCAACAAAATCAAACCTAACTGAGCATAAATACTCAATGGCAGATTGCAGATGAACAAGCCGGCCAAAGCGCCGAGCATGGCCACGGTCACCGAGGTCAAAACCGGCAGCGGGGTTGACCAGCTCTCATATTGAGCCACCAAGAACAAATAACCGAAGGTGATGGCTAATGCCAGCAAGTATCCGATTTGGCCTTGGTTGGATTTTTCTTGATAGCTCATGCCGGACCAGTCATAGCTGAAGCCTGTCGGCAAGGTCTTGGACATGTTTTCAACCGCGGTCATGGCCTGACCGGTACTGACCGAATCACTTTGTACGGCCGTAATCGTGGCGCTCGGATATTGGTTATAACGGGTGACAACACGCGGTGACAAAATCTTGGTCAGTTTGACGAGGGAGCCCAAGGGGACCATTTGACCGGTGGTGCTTTGAACATAAAGTTTCTTGATGCTCTCTATGTCTTTGCGGTTTGTCCAATCGGCCTGAATGATAACTTGGTTCACTTGTGTGCCGAAGTTGACATCGTTGATGTAGCTTGAACCCAGATAGTTTTGCAAGGTTGAGAAGATGTTGCCGACCGGAACTTTCATCGCTTCGGCTTTTTCGCGGTCAATCTCTACATAAATATTCGGGGTTTGTGCCGTGTAGGTCGAATAAGCATATTGAATCTCGGGCATTTGGTTCAACTTGGCGAGCATACCTTGCAGAGCAGCATCAATCTTTTGCGGGTTATCCGTATCCATGGATTGCAGACGATAATCCATACCGCCGCTGTTGCCCAAGCCCGGAATGGCCGGTACTTCAAATAGCTGAATTTCAGCTTCCGGCATGTTGATGAGTTTGGCACGAATTTTATTCAAAATGTTGGTTGAATAAAGTTCATCATCCGTACGCTCATTCCAAGGTTTCAAAATGATGATACCCATACCGACGTTTTCACCGCTACCGCCAATCATGGAGGTGCCGACAACGTTCATCACATCGCTGACGCCGGGTTCATTTTTCAAAATCGGGTAGATTTTATCAATGAACTTTTGGGTGCGTTCGCGTGATGCACCTTCGGGAAGTTGGATATTCATCATGATAACACCTTGATCCTCATTAGGAATAAACGAGGTGTTGCTGATTTTTAAGAAAGCATAGTTTCCTAAAACCAATAGTCCCAGCAAAATGGCAATGACGCCGACTTTGCGGCCGATGAGGGCAACAATGCCGGTATAGCGGTCGCGGGCAAAGTTCAAATATTTGTTGAAAATGTATAACGGGCCGCTGGTGTATGGTTTTAACGGTCTTAACAATGTGGCGCACAAAGCCGGTGACAAGGTTAAGGCATTGATGGCAGAGAAGAATACAGCTGTTGAGATGGCCACGGCAAATTGTTGGTAAATGCGGCCGGTAATACCACCCATGAAACCAACCGGTACAAAGATGGCCAGCAACACCAAGGTTGTGGCTACAATGGCTCCGGATACTTGTTCCATGGCTTTGATGGTGGCCTCTTTCGGGGTGAGTTTTTCATTTTCCATTAAGTACAAAACACGCTCAACCACCACAATGGCATCATCCACAACCAAACCAATGGCCAAAACCAAACCAAACAAGGTCAGCATATTGATACTATAACCTAAGGCTAGCATGACGGCAAAGGTAGCAAACAATGATACCGGAATGGTTAAAGACGGAACCAAGGTTGCGCGCCAGTCTTGTAAGAAGAGGTAGCATACACCAATCACAAGAGCAAAGGTCAAGATAAGGGTGAAGACCACTTCTTCAATAGAAGCACTGATGTAGTTGGTGGCATCATAGCCAATGAGGTAGGTGATGTCTTCCGGAAAGAAGGTGGATAATCTTTTGAGTTCTTTTTTGACACCTTCCATGGTATCAAGTGCATTGGCGCCTGAAAGTAAGTTCATGGCAATGGTCACTGATGGTGCATTGTTGAACTGTGAGGTGATGCTGTAGCTTTCTTGACCAATTTCTACGCGAGCAATGTCTTTCAAATAGACCAAGCCGCCTTGTTCTGCGGTCCTGACTACAATGTTTTCAAAGTCTTGAACTTCATTCAAACGGCCTTGAGTTTGTAAAGAATAGACCATTTGTTGGTTGCCGTCACCGGGCATGGCCCCAACCTTACCCAAAGATGGTTGATAGTTTTGGCTTTCAATGGCGGCGGTGATGGTATCCAGCGGCAAGTTTAATGAAGCAATCTTGTCGGCATCTAACCAAACACGCATGGATGACGGTGATGCATAAATGTTGACTTCACCGACACCATTCACACGGCTCAAGCTGTTTTTGATGTTGTTTTCAACATAGTCGCTGAGTTGTTGAGTGTTATATGTTCTTTTGGGGGACAAAACCGTGATAAAACCCAACATATCCGAAGAACGACGTTTGATGGTCAAGCCTTGACGTGTTACATCGGACGGAAGTTTGGATTGGGCTTGTTGAATGCGGTTTTGAACCTTGACTTGCGCCATATCGGGGTCAACACCAACTTTGAAGGTGACGGTCAAAGAATAGCGCGAATCTTCGGAAGAAGAACTCATATATAACATGTCTTCCACACCGTTGACTTCTTCTTCCAACGGAATGCCGACGGTTTTTGCAATAACTTCGGCGCTGGCTCCGGGGTAGGAGGCAGAAACCACAACTTCCGGCGGGGTGATTTCCGGATACAAGGAAATCGGCAATGAAAAGACCGCAATGGCGCCGGCCAAGGTTAATACGATGGAAATTACCATCGCAAAACGAGGTCTTTCAATGAATATTCTTGAGAACATCGCTTATTTTGCCTCCACGGTTTCGGTCACTAACTGGGCTTTGACTTCTTGTCCGTTTTTGACTTTTTGCAAGCCTTGAATAATCACTTTGTCTTCAGGCTTCAGACCTTCCAGAACAATTTGGTAATCTTCTACCGGATCTCCCAAAACAACGCGGCGTTGTTCGGCTGTGTTGTTTTCGGTGACAACCATGACGTAGTTGCCGTTTTCATCTTGAGCCAGAGCTGCTTGCGGAACCAAGACAGACATTTGCGCTTTTTGGTCGCTGACGTTGATGTCAACATAGTTGCCGGGGATTAAGAGATTTTGTTTGTTCTCATATTCGGTATAAATGTTGATGGTGGCCGAAGATGCATCAATTTCGTTGCTGCTGAATGTTGCCAAAAGCGGCTCACTGATGGTCTTGCCGTTCGGTAAAACCAGCTCGGTGCGGATGTTTTCGTTGCCGTCTTGTTTCATGCGGGCGTTTAATACATCTTTATCGGTGACCGAAAAAGCAACTCTAATCGGGCTGATTTGAACAATGCGGGCCAGATTGTCACTGGAGGAGGTGACATAGTTGCCTTCGGTGATGTTGGCTTTGCCGATGTAGCCGGTGAAAGGCGCTTTGATTTCGGTGTAATCCAAATCAATTTTGGCAAGTTCCAAATTGGCTTCGGCCTGAGCAACCGCGGCTTTGGCTTGCAGGTAGTTGCTTTCGGATGTATCCAAAGTGGCTTTGGAGGCATAGTTTTGTTTGCTCAAAGATTTTTGACGTTTATAATCTCTTTCGGTCTTGACCAAATTGGCTTTGGCGCTGTCTAATTCTGCTTGACGCAATTCTACATTGGCCAAGTAACGTTTTTGCTCAATGATAAACAAAATATCCCCCTCGTTGACAAGGCTGCCTTCTTTGAACAAAACTTTTTCAACATAGCCGGTGATTTGCGGTTTTAAATCCACACTCTTGATGGCTTCTACGCGGCCGATATAGCTTCTTTTGGGGGAAATATCGGCGGTTTTGACTTGTTGGGTCAACACATAAGGCGTGCCGCCGCCCATGCCGGCCATACCGGCCATTTGCGGGGTCAGACGGGCTTTTAAAAACCAGCCGGCCGCTACGCATAAAAGCATGATTATAACTTTTCTGATGATGGTACTCTTTTCTATTTTTGTAACGCGCATCTTTTTTATTTTCCTCCCTCTATGGCTTTGCCGATGATGGTGTCAAACCCCATATTGACAAAGTCAACAAAATCTATATTGGCCAAACCGGATATTTCTTGTCCGCTGGCGCCTTTCCAAAAGCAAATGAACATTTCTGAGATCATATTAACATTGATATTTGCGGCTATTTCTCCACTTTTTTGCAAACTTGTCAATATTTCTTTTATTTGTTTGAACGGTAAATCTACAATATCGTCCAGACTGTTTTTGACTTTTTTGTAGATGGTTTCCGACCATTCCATCTGATAAAGTGCAAAAAACATAAATTTTCTTAACTGACTGTTGCTTTGTATGAGTTTGGCCGTGCACAGAAAATATTTTTTCAAATCTTCAATCGTGTCGGTGTTTGGCACTTCTTTTCTGATGTAATCTTCCGTGCGGATGATAACTTCTCTTATCAGTGCAATCAACAAATCCGGCTTGTTGCGGAAATGCCAATAAACCGCGCCTTTGGTCAGATTGATGTGTTTGGCAATCTCATCAAAGGTGGTTTTGGAATAGCCTTTTTCCGAGAACAAATCCAATGCGGCCAAAAGAATGGCTTGGCGGGTTTGTTCTGCTTCTTCTTTTGTTCTTCTTGCCATAATTTCCTCATTAAAGTAATATACATTTTTGGATGTATGTATATTAGCTTCCACAAAAAAATCAAGTGCTTTTTTGTTTTTTTACCAAATTTATGATTGCTTTGTCCTCAATATTTTGATATATATGAAGAGGTTAAAAAAAGTATTAATGTTATTAAAAATTATACTATTATGAAAAAAATTTCTGATTCCGATTTGCTGATCGGGCTGACCTATTATGACAAAAGGGTTTATCAAGCCTATTTTGATTTTATGTTCCAAAATTGGCTGACTTCCAAATTTTATGGCCCTCAGACAGCGCCGGAAATACAGGCTTTGTATGACAAATTGCCTCAAAATTTGCAAGAACGTGTGCAGTTGGAAGCCATACACCGGTTTCCGATGGTGGTTGCTCAGGCAAAATCGCCGGATTGGGCCAAAGTTGAACTCGTTTTGAGCGGCGCGCTGAAAGATAATCTTCTCTTTTTGCAAGAGGTTGCTTTTGCAACCTTGCTTAATGCCGATTGTTTTTTTGGCGGCGGCATTAATTATGGCCATAAAACGACGGCTCTGGCTCTGGCTAAAAAATATTTGCAAAATATCAGCGATTTGAAACATTGGGCTAATTTGTTTGCTCGTTTTGGGGCAAGTGGCTCGGTTTTGGAGCTGTTTGAGATATTTCTTTTGAGCGGGGCCGCAGACAAACAAGATGTGTTTTTTGTTATCAAAATTTTGACGGATGCGGCTTTGAAAAATTCTCAATATGCGGCCAAAATTTTTGAGATTTGTCTGTATATTATGGCACATTTTGACGGAAATATGCGTGAGGCCGTTAAATGGATGGATGTTTTTTGCCAAAAATATTCTCCTTTTGCCGATAAGTTGCAACATTTTTTGTTGAAACATTTGGATCGCTATTTCAGCAATTTGGATTTTCCCTATCAGGGCGGAAAAATTGCTTCTTTGCGCAGCCTGATGGAGCATCTTTCTCAAGATGATTTGGCTTTGCCCAGAACATGGAAAATGAAGCTCATTCAAAATTTGCTCAAACAGCATGATACAAAAGAAAATGTTCGCTTTGTTTTGAGCGGTCTTAACGGAATCTATAATTATAAAATTGAGGCCGTTGATGAAGAATATTATCTCTTTGTGAGAAAGGCTTTGAAAAAATATCCGCAACTCATTTCTGATCAATATGAAAATATTAAGAATTTTGAGACGGTGTCAATTTTCAGGCGGGTGCCGATGTCTTGGGAAAAATTGTCTTGTTATTCCGTTTTTTGGCAAAAAACTTTGATTTTGGTTTATCAGAAAGCGGCGGATAATTTTGTTCCCGAGGTGCTGGCCGAGACTTATTTTGCTTTGATTTACATGCTACATTGCTATGGCGAACATTCGGTTGCACAAGGGGTGCGGATTTTGCCCAAAATTTTGAAAAAAGATTGGCAGATAAACTCTTTGCAGAGTTTGATCCCAATCTTGAAGGCTTTGGGAAAAGTTGATTTGAATGCTTCTTTGTGCCGTTTTCTGGCTAAAGGAACTGAAAAGTTGGTCCCGTTGCTGAATGTTGAACAAACGCAAGAATTGTGTCATTTGGACGAGTTCTGGCAAAAAAATCAAGACATTTTGCAATCTAGTTGGAACAAACTTAAAAAAGTGGCGGAAGCTGTGCCTGCAGACCAAAATGCCGCGCAAACTTTGTCTCATGAGCAGGAAGTGGCCATGCTCTTGGCTAAGATTAAGTAAAATTTTTCTAAAATAAAAAAGCGAGGATAAAAAACATCCCCGCTTTTTTTGTTGACTTATTATCAAAACTTATTTGGTCAAAGCAACCGTGTCTCTGGCAATGGCCAATTCCTCGTTGGTCGGAATGACAAAAGCTCTGACTTTAGAACCGGGCTTGCTGATTTCTACAATCTCGCCGCGGATTTGGTTCTTTTCTTCATCCAACTCAATACCCAAGGCAGAAATTCTTTCGATAATCAATTTTCTGACCAAAGCTGAGTTTTCACCAACACCGGCAGTGAAGACAATGGCATCCACCCCGCCCATAGCCATGGTATAAGCGCCAATGAATTTGGCAATGTTGTAAATGTAGCATTTCATGGCGTTGATAACGGCCGGTTCACCACGATTGTAGGCGGCTTCAAAGTCGCGCGAATCGCTGTAACCTGTCAAACCGGCTTTACCGGATTTGCGGTTCATCATGTCGTTGACTTCATCAATGCTCAAGCCTTGTGTTTTCATGATGTAAAGCGGAATATAGGGGTCGATATCGCCGCAACGGGTATCCATAACAATACCGGCCAAGGGGGTCATGCCCATGGAGGTATCAATGCATTCGCCGTTTTTAACCGCGGTAATGGAAGCGCCGCTGCCGATGTGGCAAGTGATGATGCGGGTGTTTTTACCGATAATCTTGGCCGCTTCTTCAGCTACAAATTTGTGTGACGTACCATGTGCGCCATAGCGACGAATCTTATATTTTTCAATTTGTTCCACCGGCAAAGCATAGGTATAGGCTTCATAAGGCATGGTTTGGTGGAAAGCGGTGTCAAAAACGGTTACTTGCGGCACGTTCGGCAGTTGTTTCTTAACAGCCTTAATCACCAAAACGGCAGAGGGGTTGTGCAAAGGCGCCAAGGTGCCGAGCTCTGCAATTTGTTCAATCACTTTATCATCAACCAAGGTTGATTTTTTGAAGATGGAGCCACCTTGCACAATGCGGTGACCGATAGCGGAAATTTCACTCAAATCGGAGATAACGCCATCCATCAACAACTTCATGACTTCTTGAAAAGCCACATCATGGTTGGGCAGATCTACTTTGACTTCTTTTTTGTCGCCGTTGGCATATTTGATGCCGACAAAAGAGGCATCACGGCCGATGCGCTCGGCGTTGCCTTTGGCTACAACTTCATAATTTTCACCGTCAACATTGAAAAGTTGATATTTCAAGGTTGAAGAACCGGCATTTAATACGAGAATTTTTTTCATATCTTTTTTCTTTCCTTATTCTTATTTAACAGCTTGCAAAGCAGTCATGGCAATGACGCCGACAATATCTTCGGCAAAAGCACCGCGGGACAAATCATTGACCGGTGCGTTCAAACCTTGCAAAACAGGGCCGTAGGCTTCACATCCGCCCAAGCGTTGCAACAATTTATAGCCAATGTTTCCGGCTTCCAAGTTCGGGAAAATGAGAACATTTGCGGTGCCGGCAACGTGACTTGCGGGGGCTTTCTTTTTAGCCACAACGGCATCCAAAGCGGCATCGGCTTGGAGCTCACCGTCAAGCTCAATATGCAAATCTTTAAATTCGTCGGTTTTCAAGGCCTCTTTAGCGAGTTTTGTGGCTTCAACCACTTTGTCAACTTGTTCACCTTTGCCTGAGCCATAGGTTGAGAAGGTCATCATGGCAACACGCGGCTCAAAACCAAATTTGATGGCAGATAATGAGGCTTCCAACGCAATGTCAGCCAGCTCTTTGGCCGAGGGGTTGATGGAAATGGCGCAATCAGAAAAGACATAAGGTTTGTCATTTGAAACCATAACCAAGAAAGAAGAAACGCTTCTGTCTTTGTGGGCAGATTTGATGATTTGCAAAGCCGGACGAACCGTATCAGCGGTGGAGTGGTTGGCGCCCGAGACCATACCGTCAGCATCGCCGGATTTAATCATCAAAGTACCAAAATAGTTCGGAATCAAAGCCGTCTTTTTAGCTTCTTCTTCGGTCATGCCTTTGGCTTTGCGCAACTCATAGAGAAGATTGGTGTAGGCTTCCAACTTTGGAGAAGTGGCCGGATTGATGATGTCAATGCCTTCAATATCCCAACCGTTTTTGGCAAAGTCAGATTTGATTTGGGCTTCATCGCCAAGCAAAATGATTTTGCAGATTTTGTCTTTATTAATCAAATGCGCGGCTTTTAATACGCGCAAGTCTTCACCTTCCGGCAAAACAATGGTTTTGTAATGTTTTTTGGCTTCAGCCAAAACATTTTTGATGAATGTACTCTCTAACATTTTTACACCTCTTTCAGATTATGTTTTCTTTTGTTTACTATTCTGCAACGCAAAAGTCTATTAAAAAGTATTCATTGTGTAATAAAAACTTTTGATTATTTTATGTTTTTGTTTTAGCATAAAAGCAATTTTTGAAATATTATCTTGTGGAGAGGGAAAATGCAAAGAACTTTATCGATTATCAAGCCGGATGCCGTTGTGCGCAATATTACCGGTAAAATTAATACCATGATTGAAGATGCCGGTTTGCGAATCGTGGCACAAAAACGCGTGCACTTGACCAAAGAACAAGCCGAAGAATTTTATGCCGAGCACAAAGAAAAGGCTTTCTTTACCGGTTTGGTCGAATATATGGTTTCGGCTCCGGTTGTGGTGCAGGTTTTGGAAGGCGAAAATGTTATTGAGGATTATCGCAAGATTATGGGCGCGACCAATCCGGCCATTGCCGAGGAGGGTACCATTCGCAGAACTTTCGGCGAATCCATCACGCATAACAGCGTGCATGGTTCCGATAGTCCGGAAAGTGCGGCACGCGAAGTTTCTTTCTTTTTTAATAAACTGGAAATCTTTTGCTAGGAGAGGCTCTTGTTTAAGTTCAAATCTCTTGTGATGGCGGCAGGTGTGATCTTTTTTGCAACATCTGCGGCTTGGGCTCAGAACTCAATTTATACCGTTAACGTGAATGTGGATGTGACCGACGTTAATGCGGCCGCGGCACGCGAAAAAGCCATGAACTCGGCTTATCGTCAGGCTTTTGATACGGTTGTGCGCAAACTGACCACGGCGCAAGATGCCGCTAAGCTCAGTGCCATGACCGATGCGCAGATTGTCAATTTTATCAAAGAAATTTCGGTTATTTCCGAAAAATCTTCCAACGTGCGTTATATTGCCGATTTGCAAGTGACTTTGAATGAGCAAATTTTGAAAGCCTATTTGCAGGAAAAAGAGATTCAAACCGCGGTGGCCGATAAGTCAAAAATCGTGATTATTCCGATTTTCAGAGAGTTTGAATCTGATGCACCCATGTTGTGGGAGAGCCAAAATTTGTGGCTGGCCGCTTGGCAACAAAAACCGGCGCGCGAAAGTTTGGTCGAGATTGTTGCTTTGCCGGACACGCCCGTAAGCAAAGCCGAAATTACGGCTGAACAGGCACAGACCTACGATACCGCCGCTTTGCAGGAAGTGGCCTTGAACAACAATGCTAATGATGTTTATGTGGCCGATGCCGTGTTTGACGGAATTGAAGGTTTGAAAATCACCCTGACCTCCCTTAAATCTACTCAGGCGGCCGATGTTATCCGTATCCCCGGAGACAGAAAAATGGCCGCACAGCTTTTGGCGCATGGTGTGGATGAAGTGAGCAAAAGAATCGAAGGTAAAATCAAAACCGCCAATATTGCGCAAAGCAAAATGCAATCGACCATTTCTGCCATCTATAATTATAATAAGTTGTCCGATTGGGTGAATGTGGAAAAACAACTCAAATCCATTCCTTATGTGCGCAAGGTGCAGGTGGATGCCATGGGCGCCGGAAAAGTGCAGATGAAGATTGATTTTGTCGGCAGTGATGAGCGAATCTGGGCGGCGCTTCGTAACAAAGGTTTTAATTTGAAACAGTTTGATAATTTCTATCTGTTGGAATATTGAGGTGACATATGTTTGAAGCAAAGAAAAACTCCTATAATTGGCTGATTTGGCTCAGCGTGTTTGTGGTTTTTTGTGCCGCAGTGTATGTTTTGCGCTCGGTTTTGCTTCCGTTTGTGGCCGGAATCATCATCGGCTATGTGCTGGACCCGATTGCCGATAAATTTCAAAAATTGGGCATGAGCCGCACTTGGGCCACGGTGATTGTCATGCTCTTGTTGATTTTGATTTTCTTCCCGCTTCTGTTTTTGCTGTTGGGCGTTATTCAGGGACAAATAGCCGATTTTATTGCCGCTTTGCCGAATTATATCTCGGCTTTGATGAAAAAAATTGAGCCGATTTTTTATGAATTGCAAAGCAAGTTTCCCGATATTGATGCCGAAAAAGTCAGAGAATATATTCGCGGCAATATGTCTAATGCCTTAAAAGTTTCGGCCAAAGTCATAGGTAGTGTTATCAGCGGCGGTTTTGCCTTTGTTAACATCATCTCGCTCTTGCTCATCACGCCGGTGGTGGCTTTCTATATGCTGCGCGACTGGGATACTTTTATTGGCAAAGTCAACGGATTGTTGCCGCGTCACTCCAAAGCTGCCATTGAGCAACAAGCTCAAGAAATCAACCAAATCATGGCTAATTTTATTCGCGGGCAACTCAGTGTTTGCGTGCTCTTGGGCTGCTTTTATGCTTTGGGCTTATATATTGTCGGGCTGGATTTGGGAATCATGATTGGTTTTATTGCCGGCGTTATTTCCTTTATTCCGTATGTCGGCAGTATCTCCGGCTTTGTGGTCAGCATGTGCATTGCTTTTGCCCAGTTTGATGATATGGGACATATTCTTTCCGTGGTGGCCGTGTTTGCCGTGGGACAATTCTTGGAAGGCAATTTCTTGACCCCGAAACTGGTTGGCGATAGTGTGGGCCTGCATCCGGTGTGGGTGATGTTTGCTCTGCTGGCCGGCGGTGTTTTGCTCGGCTTCTTAGGATTGTTGATTGCCGTGCCTGTGGCCGCGATTATCGGTGTTTTGGTGCGACACGCGATTGAAAATTATAAACATAGCTCCTTATATCTGGAAGATTGAGCTTGCAATAAAAGAACAGCGCAGAAATGTGCTGTTTTTTTTATGAATATTAATAAAAATTTAGACTTTGTTTTGTACAATCCGTGCAAAGTCTGGACTATATTTTTAGGAAATCAAAATGCTGTACTATTTATCTGATTTGTTTTCAGCCCCAACCGCTTTGACGGCCGTTTATTTGCGCATGTTTTTGGCCTTTATGACCGCGGTGGTCATCTCTTTGTTGACCGGCGATAAAATGGTTGAAATGTTGCACCATCATCAAGCTCACGGCCAACCCATTCGTGAAGACGGGCCGCAAACCCATTTGGCCAAAAAAGGCACCCCAACTATGGGCGGCTTGCTGATTTTGGGTACAGGCATTTTATCGACCTTGCTTTATGCCAATTTAACCAGCCCGTTGGTGTGGATTTGCGTGCTGGTTTTGGTGGTTTATGGTTTTGTCGGTTTTGCCGATGACTATGTGAAAGTGACCAAAGAAACCTCCAATGCCATGAGCGCCAAAATGAAGTTGTTTTTGCAGTTTACCACGGCATTGGTTGCAGTCGGCGTGACCTCTTATTTTACGGCGGAAGAAACACGCTTTACCTTGTCTATTCCCTATTTTAAAGCCTTGGCCATTAACTTGTGGTATTTTTATATTCCGCTTGCGATGGTGGTGATTGTCGGTGCTTCCAATGCGGTTAACTTGAGTGACGGTTTGGACGGCTTAGCCGGCGGTTTGCTGGTGGTGGCTTTTGGTTTCTTTATGATTGTGGCCTATATTTGTGGCGGCAACTTGGCACAATATTTTTATATTACGCCGATTGCCGGAGCCTCGGAAGTGGCTGTTGTTTGTGCGGCCGTTATCGGCGGTTGCGTCGGCTTTTTGTGGTTTAATGCGCCTCCGGCCAAAGTTTTTATGGGTGACACAGGTTCTTTGTCTTTGGGTGCCTTGCTCGGAACCGTGGCCATTATCGTCAAACAAGAAATTTTGCTCGCCATTGTCGGCGGAATCTTTGTGATTGAAGCCATTTCGGTTATGATTCAGGTTTTTTGGTACAAACGCACCGGAAAAAGATTTTTCAGAATGGCTCCCATTCATCACCATTTTGAACAACTGGGTTGGAAAGAAACCACCGTGGTTTTGCGTTTTTGGATTGTGGCCTTGCTTTTGGCCGTTATCGGCTCCTTAGCCTTGATTGTTAAATAAGGGAGAAAAGGGTGGTTTCATTTGCAAGAAACAGTAAAAGCGCTATTGCCAACTGGTGGTGGACCGTTGACAAACCCCTTTTGGGTTTGATTACCTTTCTCTTGTTTATCGGTATTTTTCTCAATTTTTCGGCCAGTCCGTCAGTGGCCAACCGCATCGGGGTGGGGAGTTTTCACTTTATTAAAAGGCAGCTCTTTTTTGTGCCGGTTGCTTATGCGGTGATGATTTTTTTATCCATGCAAAAGCTCAAAACCATTCGTCGTACTGCGATTATTGCCTTTGTGGTCACTTTGGGTTTGATGGTTTTGACCTTGTTCTGGGGGCAGGAAACCAAAGGTGCTTCGCGCTGGATTAATTTTGCCGGATTTTCTTTGCAACCTTCCGAATTTGTTAAGCCGAGTTTTGCCGTGGTGGCGGCTTGGCTGTTTGAGGGGCAGAAAAAATATCGCGATTTTCCTGGGAACTTGTTATCTACCTCTTTATTTGCCTTAACGGCGGCCTTGCTCTTGTTGCAACCGGATTTGGGCATGACCATTGTGGTAACCGCCATTTGGTGCTTTCAGTTTTTCTTGGCCGGTTTGCCGTTGTGGATTGTGACGGCTTTGGGCGCTTTAGGCTTGGTCGGCATTGTGGCGGCATATTTTATTTTTCCGCACGTGCAGGCACGTATTGACCAATTTTTGGCCTCGGATAATAATATGGGGTATCAGATTAAAAAATCTTTGGAAGCCTTTGAAAGCGGCGGCTTTTTCGGACGCGGTCCGGGGGAGGGAATCGTTAAGATGAATATTCCCGATGCGCATACCGATTTTATTTTTGCGGTGGCGGCCGAAGAGTATGGCATGCTCTTATGCTTGCTGATTGTCGGAATTTATGCCGCAATTGTGGTGCGTTCCATGATTATTTCGGCCAAAGACAGCAATTTATTTATTATTTTATCAGCCTCGGCCTTGGCGGCTTCTTTTGGTTTGCAGGCCATTATCAACATGGCCTCATCGCTCCATTTGATGCCGACCAAAGGTATGACCCTGCCGTTTATTTCTTACGGCGGTTCTTCTTTGTTGGCAACGGCTTTCGGCATGGGAATGCTTTTGGCCATCACTCGTAAAAATGTTCATGCGGAGGATAAAGATGAAACGGATTAAACGTAAAAAAACGACACCTTTAATCATTTTAACGGCCGGCGGCACCGGCGGACATGTTTATCCGGCCGAAGCTCTGGCAGAGGAGCTTTTGAAGCGCGGCTATCGTTTGATGTTGGTGACCGATAATCGCGGCAAAGATAACTATAAAGGTAAGCTCGGTCAAATTCCCAATAAGGCGGTTTGGGCCGGTAGCTTGGTCGGAAAATCGGTCTTTTTCAAAATCAAAAGTCTGTTCAAGTTGGGTGTGGGCGTTTTGCAGGCCTTGCGCATTATCTTGAAAGAAAAACCGGTATGCGTGGTGGGTTTTGGCGGCTATGCCTCTTTTCCATGCTGCGTTGCGGCCATTTTGACCGGAACCGATTTGGTGGTTCATGAGCAAAACTCGGTGATGAGCCGCACCAATCGCTTTTTGAGCAAATATGCCACTCTGATTGCCCAGAGCTTTAAAAAAGTGAAATATGCGCCGCAAAACGTGAAAACGGTTTTGACCGGTATGCCGGTGCGTGCCAATATTGTGGAAGCGGCGGCACAAAGCTATCCTAAGCTCAGCGCCAAAGATGTGATGCAGGTTTTGGTGTTGGGCGGCAGCCAGGGCGCCAAAGTTTTTGCCGAAGTGGTGCCGGCGGCGGTGCAAGCCTTGGATAAGAGCGAGCAAAAGCGCTTGAAAATCATTCAGCAATGCCGTCAAGATGATGTGGCGGCAATTGAGCAGGCTTATCAAAATTTGCCGGTGCAGGCAACGGTTTCGCATTTTTTTGATAATATGCCGGAGCTTTACAGCCATTCTCATGTGGTGATTTCGCGTGCCGGAGCTTCTTCGGTTTCGGAAATTGCCGTGGTCGGCGTGCCTTCGATTTTGGTGCCGTTGCCGACCGCTGCCGACGATCACCAAACCGGAAATGCCTCCTGGCTGGCCGAGGCCAAAGGCGCGGAGCTTATTCCGCAATCGGTCTTCACGCCGGAAAAATTGAAAAAAACTTTGCAGGGCTTTTTTGACGATGCCGCGCAGGGTGTGGAGCCCAGCCGTTTGGAAAAAATGGCGCGTAATGCCAAAAAAGTGGGTATCACCGATGCGGCCGTGCGCTTGGCTGATGCGATTGAAAATGAAATTGTTAATAAACGTTAGGGAGGAATAATCATGTTTTGGTCCAGTTCTCCGGCAGATAATCTGCTTAAACTTTTGCCGAAAGTGCGCGGCACATATAAGAAAAACGTGCCGTTGTCAAAATATACCTGGTTTGCTGTCGGCGGGCCGGCCGAGGTGATGTTTTTTCCCGAAGATGAAGATGATTTGGCTTTCTTTATGAAAAACCGCCCCTATAATCTGCCGACGTTTATTATCGGAGCCGGCTCCAACTTGTTGGTGCGTGACGGCGGAATCCCCGGTGTGGTGATTAAGCTCGATAATAAAAATTTCAAAAAAATCAGTATCGGGGAAAACAACATTACTTTGGGTGCCGGTTTCAGAAACGGAAGTTTGGAAAAAACGTTGATTGAAAAAGGTATCGGCGGGTTGGAATTTTTGTGTTCCATTCCCGGGGTTATCGGCGGTTCGGTCAAAACCAATGCCGGTTGCTACGGCACGGAAGTGAAAGACGTGATTGAAAAAGCCACCATCGTTAACGGTGAGGGGGAAAAGAAAACCATCGGGGTTGATGATTTGAAACTCTCTTATCGCAGCAGTTTGTTCCCCGAAGATTGGGTTGTGACCTCGATTACCTTCAAAACACATCCGGAAAAGCCGGAAAATATTGCCAAGATTATTGCCGAAAACAAAGCCAAACGCGCTAAATCGCAGCCTTATAATGAGCGAACCGCCGGTTCTACTTTTAAAAATCCGGAAGGTTTGAAGGCTTGGGAGCTGATTAAAAATTCCGGTTGTGCCGATTTGCAAATCAACGGGGCAAAAGTTTCGGAAAAGCACTGCAATTTTTTAATCAACACCGGAACGGCAACCGCGGCCGATATTGAAAAGCTCGGCGAGACCATTATTCAAAAGGTGAAAGAAAAAACTTCCATTACGCTGGAATGGGAGATTAAACGTATGGGTATTTCAAAATAGTTCATGTCTGATACACCGCAAAATACCGATGTGCAAAAGTCGGAAAATGTGAAAAAAGCCAATCTTGTTTATGAGCCGAAAGAGTTTGCTCTGCGCCTTGTCGGAAATTTGGTCATACTCGGGATTATTTTTTCTGCGGCTTTTGTGACCTTGCTTTTGAACACGGATATGGTGGAAGAAAAAATGGAATCTTGCGCGCAAGAAATGTATGATTTTGCGGCTGAGCAAGGCTTGACCCTTGATGATGTGTTGATTTTGGGTCGGGATAAAACTTCTAAACAAGCCTTGCTTGCGGCTTTGAACGTCAAACGCGGAGACAACTTTTTGAAAATTGACGTTCACGAGCTCAAAAACAGGGTCGAGCAACTGCCTTGGGTGAAAGAGGCGGTGGTCAAACGCAGGTTTTTTCCCAATGTTTTGGAAGTGAATATCAAAGAGAGGCAGGTGCGCTCGATTTGGCAGATTAATGAAAAATTTCATCCGATTGATGAAGACGGCAATGTGATTGATGCGCCGTTTAAGCCCAAAGCCCCGATTTTGCTGATCGTGGGTGAGGGGGCGCCGCAAAATATCAACCGGTTGCTGGCGGCTATCGACTCCAACAAAAATGTGTTGGAACGCGTGAAAGTGGCCAATTATATTTCCAATCGGCGCTGGAATCTGGTGCTGGATGATATTGAAAACGGCATCACCATCAAACTGCCGGAAGAAAATGTGGAACAAGCGTGGAAAAAATTGTTGAAGTTGGATGCGACCAACGGGATTCTTAAACGTAAATTAACCATAATTGATTTAAGATTACCGGAAAAGGTAACCGTGAAGTTGAAAAAAACTGACGGCAAAGCACCGGCTTTGTTGAAAAATATGAAAGAAAGACGCGTTTAGTCTGTTGTTCTTGATGAGGAAAAAATAAGGTGACACATTCTTTTAATAGACTGACATCTATTGCCGCTTTGGATATCGGCTCGTCCAAGGTGAGTTGTGTTATTGCCAAAATCAGCCGAGATAAAAGAATCAATGTGGTCGGTTATGGGTACAATGCCTCTAAGGGCATTAAAAACGGCGTGGTGGTGGATATTAACCAAGCCACGCTATCGGTTTGCAATGCGGTGGAGGCGGCCGAGCAAATGGCCAATGAGCGAATCGACCGCGTGATTGTTAATGTTTCCGGAGACAAAATCAAAAGCACCATCAAAAGCGCCTCCATTGCCGTGAACAAAAATCGGCCGGTGAACGAGGCGGATATCAATAAGGTGATTGAACGCGGCATCAACAAAATCAACGTGGAAGGTCATGAGCTGATTCACTGCCTGCCGACGTGTTATCGTTTGGATATGGGCGAAGAGGTTAAAGACCCGCGCAATATTTTCGGCGAAAATTTGTCGGTGGATATTTTGCTCGGGCTGATGCCGGATATTATGTATCGCAACCTTGCAACCGTGATTGAAAATGCTCATTTGGAAATTGCCGGCAAGGCTTTTTCTTCTTACGCCTCAGGTCTTTCTTGCTTGGTGGATGATGAAAAAGAAATCGGCGCCACGGTGATTGATATTGGCGGCGGCACCACCAGCATGGCCACTTTCCGCCACGGATATCCGGTTTATTTTTCTTCTTTGGCGGTGGGTGGCAACAATGTGACCAATGACATTGCTTACGGCTTGACTACTTCTTTTGCCCATGCCGAAAGATTGAAAACTTTGCATGGATGTGCTTTTTTAAGCTCACAAGATAACTCCGAGCTCATCAATGTTTATCCGGTGGGCGAAGAAGATGACAGCCTGATTAAACAAGTGCCGAAATCGGATCTTATCAGCATTATCACACCGCGAATCGAAGAGATTTTTGAGCTGGTTAATCACAAGTTTCAAGAACAAGGTTTGGGCGATATTTCCAGCCATCGTGTGGTTTTGACCGGCGGCGGCAGTCAGCTTTCGGGAATCCGCGAAGTGGCCTCCATGGTTTTGGACAAGCAGGTGCGTTTGGGCAAACCCAAAAATGTGCCCAATTTGCCAGAGAATCTTTATAATCCGGCCTTTTCAACCTGCATCGGGTTGCTGTTGTTTGCACTGAATTATACCGAGAAAAAGCCCAACAAAATCATCAACAAGCCGGCGCGTAATGACGGCGGTATGTTCGGCTCGCTTTTTTCTTGGTTCAAACAAAATTTCTAAAATTTTTTCTTTGGTAACCAAAACTTAATTTATTTTGTGATAAATTCCTTATCAGGAAAAACTTTTGTTTTGATAAGAATGTTTTTGTGTTAGGAAGAAAAATGTCAATTAAATTAGCTGTACCAGAAAAAACCATTGCTCATCTCAAACCCAGAATCTCGGTTATCGGTGTGGGTGGCGGCGGCGGAAATGCCGTGAACAATATGATTGCCCAAAATTTGGAAGGGGTGGATTTTATTGTGGCCAATACCGATGCGCAGGCTTTGGCTCATTCCACGGCCAGCCGCAAAATTCAGCTCGGCTTGGAAACAACCCAAGGTTTGGGTGCCGGTGCACGTCCGGAAGTGGGCAAAATGGCGGCCGAAGAAGCCAAAGAAGAGATTGAGCGCGAGCTTGAAGGTGCCAATATGGTCTTTATTACCGCCGGTATGGGCGGCGGTACAGGTAGCGGTGCGGCACCGGTGGTGGCCAAACTGGCTAAAGAAAAAGGCATTTTGACCGTGGGCGTGGTGACCAAACCTTTCCAATTTGAGGGTCGCAAACGCTATGAAACGGCTGAAGCCGCCGTTGAAACTTTTACCAAAGAAGTTGACAGTATCATCATTATTCCTAACCAGAATCTGTTTCGCATAGCCGACAAAAATACCACTTTAGCCGATGCTTTTGTGATGGCCGATAATGTGCTTTATGCCGGTGTGCGCTCGATTACCGATTTGATGATGATGACGGGGTTGATTAACCTTGATTTTGCCGATATTAAATCGATTATGCAAGACAAGGGCAAAGCCATTATGGGTACCGGTGAAGCTGAAGGAGAGAATCGTGCGGTTAAGGCCGCCGAGCAGGCTCTTTCCAACCCGCTACTTGATGATTGCTCAATGCACGGGGCCAAAGGCGTGTTGATTAATATTACCGGTGGTTCGGACATCACCTTGTTTGAGATTGACGAGGCCGCCAGCCGCATTAAAGAAGAAGTTGACGAAGATGCCAATATTATTTTCGGTTCCAGCTTTGATGACAGCTTGGCCGGAAAAATCAGAGTTTCAATTGTGGCAACCGGAATCGGCGATGCCAAAACTGCCGCCAGACCAGCGCCGCAAAGACCTAAAATGCCCGAAACCACTTATATGGAAGAAGTGAGCAAGCCGGTGGTGCCCTCGGCCGAGATTGACTCTAATCTGGAGCAATTTGCCGCCAATAAGAGCGAGCCGGAAACGGTGGTGACCGAAACGGTGGAAAGCATTATTGAAAAAGCGGCCGAAAACTCGGTTGAGGAAGTGGAAGAAGAAACAAAAATTGAAGAGATTATGCCGCAAGTTTCTGCCCCGAGCTTGGAAACCGAGAAAAAATTTGATGATTTTGAGACGGAAGAACATTCTCAATCTTTGGATGATATGCCCAAAGCCACGGCTTTGTTCAAAGCCATTATCAATAAGGCCGATGATTTGAGCGATAATTCGCAATATGACAGCATTTTGGCGCATACGGATAATGCTTTCAGCCCGAAAACAAGTGTGCGTCAGGTGGAAGAAGAACCGGAATTGTTCCCCAACCACAATCCGCAACCTTTCACGGCACGTCGTAGCGATGAACAAGAAGAGTTGATTGTGGCTGATGATGAGCCGCATACACCGACTTTGATTGAACGTGTGACCGGTTTTTCCATTGCCCGCCGCAATAAGAAGAAAAAAGAAAGCGAACGCTTGCAAGAGCCGATTTCGCCGAGCTTTTCTTCTACCGGAACAGATTATGTCGGTGATGAAAGATTGAATTTGGAAATTCCTTCTTTCCTCAGAAGAAAATAGAAGATAGATAAAATGAAAAAATCCTCCGTAAAGCGGAGGATTTTTTTTGACTATGCGAAAAGGGAAATTTAATTAAAACAATCTTAGCACGGCTTGTGATGCCTGCGATGCTAAAGATAGCGAATTAATCGCCAGTTGCTGGCGGGTTTGGAGCGAGAGCATATTGGCCGATTCCTCGTTCATATCGGCTAAGGTCAGCTTGTCGGCACCTTCTTCCAAAACATTGATGAGATTTTCGGTAAATTCATCACGGGTGGTGATAATGGAATAATAGTTGCCGAGTTGGGTGGAAGCCGAGCGGAGCTTGTCTTGCGCATTCAGCACTTGGTCAAGGCTGTTTTGCACCGCGTTGGAGCTTGTCCAGTCCGCCGCTAAAAGTCCGATGCTTTCCGAGGTGACGTCTACCCCTTTGACCAACAAATTGGCGGACTTATCCTCGTTGAAATTCACTTTAAGATTATCTTCTTGCAACAGATTGACGCCTTTGTAGGCACTGTCTTTAATCAGCATATCATATTGCGATAAGGCAGAGTTAAATTGTTTTTGATAAGCATCTCTTTCTTCTTGCCCTTGTGCCTGTTGCGCCTCTTTTTCGGCCGCTTCTTCGGCAATCACCTCCGCCGCCGTCTTCCACGCCGAAGTCTCCGCAACTTTCATTTTGCTTTCAATATTATCCGCCATAATATAATTATGCGTTGCTGTTGAAGTATTTTCATCACGATAATCTTCTTTCACCTCATACCACTTGGTAGCACCATTCTCTTCAAAAGCAATCTTGGCACCAAATGAAATTTCAAGAATATTAGCTCCATCACCTAAATCATAATTATTAACGATAGCATGATCTTTTGTTTGTAAATAAATTTGAGCTGTTGACATAATGTTGGTTCTATTTCCACTAGACCAACCTGCATTTAAAATTCCATATCCTCCCGTTTCGGATGTTTTGATTTTTACTGCTCCTGCTATATTGATAACAGATTTTCCTGCTGTATATATTCCACGACTTCTGACCCCATCAACAGAAATATTTATTATAGCATTATAGAGAATATTTGTAGTGCAATTAGAATGAGTTAAGATACCATGGCTTTCATGTCCGGAAACATCAAAATTAATATTGTTTTTTATATTTAAGGTTGCACCATTCCTCGCCGCAATAGCAGATCTTACATTTGTATTCGTATCATCATCATTAAACCTAGCAATAATATCTAAATTTTGAACATCAGCGACAACATCCGCTCCTAGAACTTGAACAGCATAACCACTACCATTTACCACACTATTTTCATAATTCAAATTCAAATCACTGACCAGACA
>CALXPK010000005.1 GCA_944390265.1 uncultured Alphaproteobacteria bacterium
GCGTCAAGCGCCAAAGCGTGATGACCAAGTCCCAGTGCCAGCAGGGCACCGAGTATAAAAAAACACGATTTAAGCATGAATAGCCTCCTTTAATAATAAGAATTAAAGCCTATACCATTCATGATAAACGTTTTTTTTTTTTTTTTTTTAAAATTAAAGGCTCACATCAAAAAAAAATGTTAAGGTGTTGTTTTTAAAAGAAGAGAGGAGAAACGCGAGTTTTTGTCTTGGCAAGCAATTTTTTTTGTTTTATGGTAAGGCTAATTTGATAATTAATGAATAAGGTGAAAAAATGAAAACCAGAACACGTTTTGCTCCAAGCCCCACCGGCTATATGCATATTGGTAACCTGCGCACGGCTTTGTATGAATATTTGATTGCCAAAGCCCAAGGCGGCGATTTTATTTTGCGTATTGAAGATACCGACCAAAAACGCTATGTTGAAGGCGCAACCGATATCATTTATGCCACGTTGAAACGCGTCGGCATGAACTGGGATGAAGGTCCGGATATCGGTGGAAAATATGGCCCGTATATTCAGTCGGAAAGAAAGAGCATCTATGCCGAATACGCCCACAAATTGGTTGAGTTGGGCGGCGCACATTATTGCTTCTGCTCCAAAGAAGATGCCGATGAACAAAAGGACGAAGAGCAAAACATCAAGTTTCAAGACCCTTGCAAACATTTGAGTTTGGAAGAAGCCAAAGCCAGAGTCGCCAAAGGCGAGCCATATGTCATTCGCCAAACCATCAACAAGACCGGCAAGTCCAAATATCATGATGAGGTTTATGGCGATATTGAAATTGATTATGATGAGTTGGATGAAGGTGTGTTGCTCAAATCTGACGGCCTGCCGACATATAACTTTGCCAATGTGGTTGATGACCATTTAATGGAAATCACCCATGTGGTCAGAGGCAACGAATATATTTCTTCCACCCCGAAATATAATCTGATTTATGAAGATTTTGGCTGGGAGCATCCGCAATATGTGCATGTGCCGCCGGTGATGAAAGATGCGCAACATAAGTTGAGCAAACGTAACGGCGATGCCTCTTTCCAAGATTTGGTTGCCAAAGGCTATCTGCCGGAAGCCATCATCAACTATATTGCCTTGCTGGGTTGGAACCCTGGAACCGATCAAGAAATTTTCTCGCTCGACGAGCTGAAAAAAATCTTCTCGGTGGAAAGATTGAACAAATCTCCGGCCATTTTTGATATCACCAAGCTGACCTGGATGAACGGTTGCTATATCCGCGCCTTGCCCTTGGAAGAGTTCCACAAATTGGCTGAGCCTTATTATAAAGAATGTCTGACCCGCAAAGTGGATGAAGAATTTTTGAGCAAGGTTTTGCAGCCGCGGGTTGAGGTTTTGGGCGATATTCCGAACCAAATTGATTTTGTTGAACAAGTCAAAGATTTTTCTAATGATTTGTATTTCAATAAGAAAATGAAGAGCGATGCCGAAGTGGCCAAAAAGACCTTGGCAGAGGCCAAAACCGTGTTGGAAGCGGCTGATGTCTGGACCAACGAGGCTTTGTTTGAAAAGCTGAAAGCCTTGGCCGAAACTTTGGGCGTGAAGAATGGTCAAATTTTATATCCGTTGCGCATAGCTTTGTCCGGCAAAGAAACCACACCGGGAGGCGCCACCGAAATTGCCGTGATTTTGGGTAAAGATGAAACCATAAATCGCATCAATCAAGCCCTGGCCAGATTGTAAATTAGGAATAAAGGAAAAGAGCCGGATGATAAATTCGGTTCTTTTTTTATGCTTTTAAAACAACAAAAGCCCTGAATTTTTTTATACGCCAGCTGGAACGTAAAAAATTCAAGGCTTTCATGTCAAACACACACAAACTAATTTTCATAATCCTTATTTTTATCTGCCAAACCGGAAATAATCTGAGAAATTCCGGTAAAAAGTAATAATAAGAAAAGCAATGCTCCGAATGAGGAACAGATTGCAAAAAACACTTCCTTCATAGTTATAAAATTTAATAGTTCACATAAGAATTTAATTGATATGCGAATTTTAGAACAAAATTATTCTGAGTCAATAGGTTAATGGCAAAAAATCATAAATTTTTCATACTGATTTTAACGATTCGTTTAACTTTTTTATTGCGAATCCCAACAAATGCTGAATTTTGATTTTTGGTCGAAAAAACAGAAAGAAAATCAATTTTGGAGAAAAGTGGCATTAAAATTTGAAAAAATAAAAAGAATCGGAATTGAAAAACAAACATTTTAAGGCTTGACTCTTGCAATAAAACCATTTATAAAATCAGCAAAATAACAACTTTTCCAAGTGAAAAGCACGAGAAACGTTTAACACTCCAAGGAGTGCCGCCAGTCAGCGAGGGTTCGCACACTGGCGTGCAACAACGTGTAGGCACTTGTTTTCGTAGGGGTGATGCAAGAGCATCGCGGTACGCGGGGCAAGAGGGTGAGTGGTTTGTGGCTCAGGCTCTGCCTGTCCGCTCAGGCCGTCGCCTGCGTGCAACAACGTGTAGGTACTTGTTTCGGCGAAAGTATCGTGAGAGCATCGCGGTTCACAAGGGAAAAAGAAGAGGAATAAGACAATTTTTGAGGCTCTGACAGATAAATTAGGTTCGGTTTTTTCCAAGATTACATCGCGTGGTGTATTGACGGAAAAAGACATTGACGAAGCCATGCGCGAAATTCGCATTGCTTTGCTTGAGGCCGATGTGTCTTTGCCGGTGGTGAAAGACTTTATTGCCAAGGTCAAGGTTGAGGCTTTGGGTGAAAAAGTTGTCAAATCCATTCAACCGGGGCAAATGGTTGTCAAAATTGTGCATGACGAGTTGGTCAAACTTTTAGGTTCGGAAGAAGGCAGTGAGCTCAATTTCAAAGCCGTGCCGCCGGTCTGTGTGTTGATGGTCGGCTTGCAAGGCTCTGGCAAAACCACAACTTCTGCCAAAATTGCCAACAAGTTGAAGGGAAAGAAAAAAGTTTTATTGGCCTCTTTGGACATCTATCGTCCGGCCGCGCAAGAGCAGTTGGCGCAACTGGCAGAAAAAATCGGCGTTGCTTGTTTGCCGATTGTTAAAGGTGAAAAGCCGGAAGCCATTACCAAACGCGCGCTGAGCGAAGGCAAAAAGGGCGGCTATGATGTCATCATCTTGGATACGGCCGGCCGTTTGCAAATCGACCAAGTGCTGATGGATGAGGTTAAAGAGGTTAAAAAAATCGCCAATCCGACCGAGGTCTTGTTGGTTGCCGATTCAATGATTGGTCAAGAGGCCTGCAACGTGGCCAAAGAGTTTAACGAGCAAATCGGCATCACCGGTTTGGTCTTGACCAGAGTGGACGGTAGCTCAAGAGCCGGTGCCGCATTGAGTATGAAGATGGTGGCCGGCGTCCCGATTAAGTTTTTGGGCACGGGCGAGAAGATTGACGAGATTGAAGAGTTTCATCCGGAACGTATGGCCGGACGAATCTTAGGTCAGGGAGATGTAGTCTCTTTGGTTGAAAAAGCCATTGAAAAGGTGGATCACGAAGAAGCCGAAAAAATGGCAAAAAAAATGATGAAAGGCAAGTTTGACCTGGAAGATATGTTAGGTCAGCTCCGCCAGATTCAAAATATGGGAAGTATCGGCTCAATCGTTGGCATGATTCCGGGGTTGTCCAAGTTCAAAAGCCAAATTGAAGCGGCCGGTTCTGACGGCTTAATCAAAAAGCAAGAAGCCATCATACTTTCCATGACCAAGGCCGAAAGAAAAAATCCGGACATTATCAAGGCTTCTCGCAAAAAGAGAATTGCCTCCGGTGCCGGAGTTGAAGTTCACGAGGTTAACAAGTTGCTCAAATCCTATGAGCAAATGTCAACCATGATGAAAAAGATGGGTAAGTTGGGCGGTATGGGTTCATTGTTGAAGTCGCCGCTGGCTTCTCAGTTGATGAAGAATGGTCCGTTTGGAGGAAACTTCGGCGGATTTGGAGGAAAATTTCCGTTCTGATGAGCGGATTTGAGTGCCGGAGGGGGTGACCAATCCGGCGGTGTTAATAATAAAGAAAGGATAAAATAAAATGGCAGTACGTATCAGACTATC
>CALXPK010000006.1 GCA_944390265.1 uncultured Alphaproteobacteria bacterium
GCTTTAATATCTTCCTTATATTCGGCATGTTGTTTTTCGGCCGAAGGTTGAAAAATCTCGCGCAAGGTTTTTTTGAAGTCTTTATCAACAACGGCATTTTGCGCATTTTCCGCCGCATTTTGAGCGCCTTGCTCTTGGTCAATTTTCAAAACAGATGTTTTGGAAGAAGATTGTGCCAAAACAGAACATTTCTGATAAAAGTCATCGCTTAAATTGCCGTTTTTGAAAGAAGCGGCAAGCTCTTCGGCTTTTTTTGCATCAATATTTTTGAGCTTTTGACAAAGCTCGTCAATTTGTTTTTGTGTATAGGTCACAGCCATGGAAAAAATCCCCTTCTCACATCAAATCTTTTTCATTAGACGCATCATACCACAAAACAGATTCGCTGTCTAGGGCAAATTTTGTCCAAAATAGGCACAAAAACACCATGATTGAGCTTTTTTTGCGTTGATATCTTTGCTTTTTTGTTTGGTTAATTTCAGATTTGGGTATATAGTTTGGCATAGTTGATTTTTATATGAAAAATAAAGGAAGTAGAACGAATATGAGTAGTGAAATGACCGCTGAAGAAATAAAAAAAGAAGAAAGCGAATATAATGCTGATTCCATTAAGGTTTTGAAGGGTTTGGACGCTGTCCGCAAACGCCCCGGAATGTATATCGGTGATACTGATGACGGTTCGGGCTTGCACCACATGATTTATGAGGTTTTGGACAACGCCATTGACGAGGCTTTGGCCGGCTATTGCGATAAGACCGAAGTCATTTTGAACCCTGACGGTTCAGCCACCATTCGCGATAACGGACGCGGCATTCCGGTCGGCATGCACAAAGAAGAAGGCATTTCCGCCGCTGAAGTGATTATGACCGAACTCCACTCCGGTGGTAAGTTTGATAACAACTCATACAAAGTTTCCGGTGGTTTGCACGGCGTGGGTGTTTCTGTGGTGAATGCTTTGTCAGTTTGGCTCAAACTGCGCATTTGGCGTGAAGGCCACGAGCATATTGCCGAGTTTTCGCATGGCAATGTCACCCGTCACTTGGAAGTTGTGGGCGATGCCGGCACCAAACACGGCACCGAAGTCACCTTCTTGCCCTCGCCGGAAACATTCACCATGACCGAATTCAATTTTGACACTTTGGAAAGAGCCATTCGTGAAAAAGCCTTTTTGAACTCCGGTGTTTATCTGAAGTTGATTGACAATCGCGGCCCTGAGCCGAGAGAGGTGGATTTCCACTATGAAGGCGGCTTGAAAGCCTTTGTCGCTCATATCAACAAGTCCAAAGCGCCTCTTCATGAAGAAATCATCTCCATCAGCGGCGAAAAAGATGACATTCAGGTAGATTGCGCCATCCAGTGGACCAATGCTTATAATGAGAGCATGCTTTGCTTCACCAACAACATTCCGCAAAAAGACGGTGGTACTCACTTGGCCGGTTTCAGAGGTGCTTTAACCCGTACCTTGAACAACTATGTAATGGAAAACGGCTTGCTTAAAAAAGACAAAATTCAGCTCACCGGCGATGATATGCGTGAAGGTTTGACCTGTGTTTTGTCTGTCAAAGTTCCTGATCCGAAGTTTTCTTCTCAAACCAAAGACAAATTGGTTTCATCCGAGGTTCGTCCGGTGGTTGAAAGCGTGATTGGCGATAAATTGAAAGAATGGTTGGACGAGCACCCCAACGAGGCCCGCATCATTGTCGGCAAAATTGTAGAAGCCGCCACCGCTCGCGAGGCTGCCCGCAAAGCCAGAGAATTAACCCGCCGCAAAGGTGCTTTTGATGTGGCATCTCTTCCCGGAAAATTGGCCGATTGCCAAGAAAAAGATCCGGCTTTGTCCGAAGTTTTCATCGTTGAGGGAGATTCCGCTGGTGGTTCGGCCAAACAAGGACGTCACCGCAAAAACCAAGCCATCATGCCCTTGCGTGGTAAAATTTTGAATGTGGAAAGAGCCCGTTTTGATAAAATGCTCAACTCTGCCGAAATCGGAACGATTATCACTGCTTTGGGCACCGGTATCGGAAGAGATGATTTCAATCCCGACAAATGCCGCTATCACAAAATCATTCTGATGGCCGATGCCGATGTCGATGGAAGCCATATCAGAACTTTGCTACTGACGTTTTTCTACCGTCAAATGCCGGAGCTGATTGAACGCGGCTATGTTTACATTGCTCAACCGCCTTTGTACAAGGTCAAAAAAGGCAACTCGATTATCTATATCAAAAACGAGCGCGAAATGGAAGATTATCTGATTAGAGGTGGTTGCGATGATGCGGTATTGGTACGCACCAGCGGCGAACAAATCACCGGCTCCGATTTGATTGATTTGGCCGAGCGCAACCGCAAAGCCAGCAGCTTGTTGTCTTCTTTAAGCAAAAACCTGCCGGAGAAGATTGTCGAGCAAATGGCCATCTTCGGTTTATTTGATGAAAAAGTTTATAATGACATTCCGCTGTTGAAATCTGAATTGGAAAAACTGGCCAAACGTCTGGATAGTTTGGAAGCAGAATATGACCGTGGCTGGAAGGCTGAGGTTTTGGACAGCGGGGCCATTTGTTTCCACCGCACCTTGAGAGGCGTTAAGGAAGAGCATATCATTGACAACACCTTGCTTGAGAGCATGGAAGCCAAAACCTTGAACGAGATGAGAGACCTGTTAAAAGAAAACTTTGCCGAAACCGGCAAGTTCATCTCCAAAAACGGCATTGAAAGAAACATCACCGGACCGGTGACCTTTGTTGATGCCATTGTAACCGCGGCCAAGAAGGGCATCACCATCCAGCGCTATAAAGGCTTGGGTGAGATGAATCCGGAACAACTTTGGGAAACCACGCTGGATCCGGAAGCACGTTCTTTGTTGCAGGTCAAGATAGACCATATGGACGAGGCGGACGAAGTTTTCGCCACCCTGATGGGCGATGTGGTTGAACCGCGAAAAGAGTTCATCCAAGAAAATGCCTTGAATGTGGTCAATTTGGATATTTAATCTGCCCAGAAAATCTGCCTAGAAAGGAACAAACCCCCGAGTTTAGAATAAACTTCGGGGGTTTTTTTAGTTAATACTGGTATAAAAGTAGATATTGCCGCTAAACCGCAGAAAATGTTTGATATTTGACAAACTGCAATTATTTTTTTCAAAATTAAAACACAATCCGCTGCATTCATCAACATTTTGATTAAAGAGCAAATATTTGTTTTGGTTAAAACAAGCGGAATATCCAAAGACAGAAAGCATTTGAGCAAGATTTTGCAAATTTCCTCTATTTCTGCGAAAAGTGCCAAAATTTTCTTCATCTATAGGTTTAGCTTTGGCATGAATTTTTTTGCCAAAATCAAAAACCACTTCCGTTGTCACAGGCATGGGCAGGTCTTTCACCTCGTCAAAGGTCAGTGGTTTCACATAAAAAATGGTTTTATCAACCACAACCCCGACCAGCTCGCCCATATTAGGCGCAATTTTTTTGGTAATGATTTCTTTGCCGTCTTTAAAGAAAATCAAATCAAACGGAGAAACGCCGGAGATTCTTTCCAAATATTCTCTCACCTGAGCCACGGTAGGCCGGCAAGCATCAAAAATGCGAAAAATTTCTTCTTTTTCCATAAAATAATTTTTTATAAAAATTAAACATATTTTTAGTTGATTAAGGCATAAGATTAAGCAGATAAAACCGATTTGTCAATCCATTATGCGGGAGAGAAAAAAGATGAAATTTGCCATTATTTATTATAGTTTGAGCGGCCACACCAAAGAGATGGGCGAAGTCATTGCCGAAGGGATAAAAAAACAAGGCGGCGAGGTGCGCCTTTTTTCCATTATGGAAGAAATGGACGCAGAATATATCAATGCTTGTGATGGCGTTATTTTTGGCACCCCGACCTATTTGGCCAGCACCTGTTGGCAAATCAAAAAATGGTTGGAAGAAGACAGCCGCCCGCTGAAACTGGCCGGCAAATTGGCCGGCGTTTATGCCACCGCGCACTATGCCCAAGGCGGCGCAGATATCGCCATTATGAGTATCATCGGCCAACTTTTGGTCAAAGGTATGTTGGTTTATTCGGGCGGCGGTGCATGGGGTCAGCCTTACATCCACTTAGGGCCGGTGGCTTTGGACAAGGTTGACGGGCATTTTGAAAAGAGCAAGGAAATGTTTGCAATCTTTGGTGAGAGAATGGCGCAAAAAGCCAAAGACTTATTTGCCTAAAGACAACAAACCCCCGCAAGTTAAAAAAACTTCGGGGGATTTTGTAATTTTTTTTAAAGGCTGACACAGAAATATATATTTCCGTAATCTTGTAAAAAATTGGAGATACTGAAATTTGAATAATTAGTGTCTTCAAATTCCAAGTCAAACAAAACAACATTACCGTCTTTAAAAAGCAAATAGCTGTTTTGCAAGGCGGGTATAGAATAACCAAAAACCGACAAGCGGTCGCACAAATTGGCATAAGATTTAGCTTTTTTAGCCACCATCAAAATTTGTTCTTTGGTAAGGGGGTTAGCTTTGGGATGAAGTTGTTTGCCAAAATCCAAAACATCTTGAAGCGAAAAATCTTTTTTGTTTTCAAGAGCCTCTTTGGTCAGCGCTTTGAAATAAAAAAGAGTTTTGCCGAACACAAAGCCGATGAGTTCACCCTGATTTGCCGCAATTTGAGAAGTGTTGAAAAGTTTTCCGTCTTTTTTGAAAACCAATTCAAAAGCCTCTGGCGTCTGACCGGAAATTCTTTCAAGATAAGCCTTAATCTGAGATATTGACGGATTGCACGCATCAATAATCTTAAATAATTCATTTGTTTTCATAAGATAATTTTTAAAAAATTAAACATATATTTATTTAGAGGTGAGATTCAATCTAATCTTAATAAAAATTTTGTCAAGAAAAAAACCCGATTTTGGTTGACTTGTAAAAGTGCTTCGTCCTAAACTGAAGCAAACAAAAAATTTTTTAAGGTCAAAACAATGTTTTCAAAATTTAAACTTGCTTTTCTTTCCGCCTTGTTGTGCAGTTCAGCGGCTATTGCCGGTGAATGGCAAACCGGCGGGCAAGGAAGCGCCACCGGCTTATATGGCTATACCGAGCCCTCAAGCCGCTATGATGAACAAAACAGCCACAATCACGGGGTTGGCGATGCCAAATTGAGTGCTTATGCCAAATATCTGTTTGGCACAGATTGGGAGGCAGGTCTTTATGCCGACTTAATGCTGGGTGTGGACCACGAGTTGGAAGACTACAACCAAGGCAAATGGGGCGAAGAAGTTTATGGCATTGTTGACAGCTCTTATGGCCGCTTGATGATTGGTCAAACCTGGAACGTGGCCGCCCAATTTCACACCGGCGCACCCGATGCCGGCCCGTTAGGGATTGAAAACAGCGATATAGTAGATTTTATTTTTAATCCCAACTGGCAAAGAAAAGGCAGCAATGCCCGCTTTGCCACCCTGAACACCACCTATATCAATACCGATGGTGTGGCGCCCAAAATAAGCTATATCACGCCGGAATATTATGGCACCATGCTTGGTTTTACCTATGTGCCGGAAACATACAACCGCCGCGGTTTGGTCAGCAAATCAGCCAATTATGAAGACAAAGGCGGTTATATTGTCAGCTTGTATAATTATTTGGATTTTGACATTTTCAATGTAACCACCACCTTGGGCTATGCCGATTTTGTTGATAATGATCAAGAATATTCAGCCGGCATGAGCCTATCGCGCGGCAACTGGACATTAGGCGGCGGCTGGCGCATGACCGAAGCCGATGATAAAAACCCCGTTTCTGCTAATGCCGATATGCCGGAGTTTTTTGACGGTTATCGTGAAGGCTATGCTTGGAACGTGGGCTTGGGCTATGAGATTGGGCCGTATAAAACCTCTTTGTCCTATTTTGAATCTCATGCCAAAGAAAGTGATAATGAAGACAAAATTTTGATGTTCTCCAACCGCTATCAGGTCAATAAAAACTTGGATGTTTATTTGAGCGCCGCCAAAGTTGATTTCCGCGGCCAAAATCGTGAAGTCAGCCAAAACAACAAAGGCTATGCGGTGGTGAGCGGCTTGAGTCTGAATTTCTAGGAGAGAAAAATGCCAAATATTTTGCTATTGTCGGATAACAAAGATTTTGCCGCAGATTTGAGCGAGCAAATTATGCTTTATGCGCACGATTTTACGGTTTTGCCTCAAGATGATGAAAACAGCCTGATAGATATGATAATTTTGGATGAAAAGGCAGAAAACTTGGAAAACTTGCGTGCCCATCACCCCAACACGCCGATAATTTTGCTGCAAAAAGAAGGCGATGATTCGGTGACAAGCTCGGTTTTGAATCATGTCATTTTTAAGCCATTGTCTTTGGAAAAATTGTTGAACCAAATTCAAGCCGGCATCAATTTGCTGGACAATTCCGAAGCCGGATATTTGAGCTTTAACCGCTATGAGCTTCGCCCCCTGCAAAAAGAAATTTACAATGAGCGTAATGGCGAAACCATCAAGCTGACCGAAAAAGAAGTGGCGATTATCAAATTTTTGTATAAAAACAAAGACAAAATCGTCGCCAAGAATGATTTGTTGCAAGAAGTTTGGGGCTATAGTCCGGATGTCAGCACCCATACGATAGAAACCCATATATACCGCCTGCGCCAAAAGGTGGAACATGATGACGCCTCGGCACAACTGATTGTCACCGAAGACGGCGGATATAAATTGGTATTATAAAAAAAGGCGGAGTTTTCTCCGCCTTTTGCTTTCATTTTTCAGGATATAAATTGACATTGACTTCTTCATCTAAATAATACATATCGCCGGTCAAAGGGTCGATAATCAAATAGCCGATTAAACCGCCGATGAGGATATTTCCGGCATAATACCAGCCGCTCACGTGCCAATCTATAATGGTTGTTTGGGTTTTGTAGCCGTCTTTGGAAGCAATCACGGTATATTTTTGTGGGTCAAAATAGCCGCCGGCCGCCGTTTTAAGGTTAACTGTGGTTGGGGTTTGCCCTTCAAAAATGGTTTGTCCGTATCTATCCAAAATTTTGATATCTACTTTTTCCAAATTGGCCTTGATAGGCACGGTTTGCGAATTTTCACGCATCACCGTGGCACAAGAAGCAAGTATTGCGGTAAAAACACCGCAAAAAAACAAATAAAACAGTTTTTTTCATCAGAACATCCTTTGTTTGAATAAATAAAACAAAACCCACCGAAAAAGGTGGGCGGATGTTCGAAAACCGTTCATAGATAAAGACGGCCCGGCCTATTTGGCACAAAGCCTTATTCAGCCGACATCCGTCCGTGACAGAAGTCGGCATATTATTTATGAGTCGCTATATACAAGCGACTATCTATGAATAGGGTTTTCGACGCCCTAACGCTCATCTCTAAGCGTCAACAAAAGATTATAAGGGAAATATAAAAAAGTAAAGTTTTTTTATTTTAAACCGAGTTCTTTATGAAAATATTTCAAACTGCAATACTCAAGCAAAGAATTATCATCTATCTTATTTTCATAGCGTTTTTTATATATTTTGATAAAAGTTTTAACTTTTTGCATAACAACATATTCTTTGCCCAAGAAAAAACGATAATCTTCACGACGAATTGTTGGGTTTGTGATGGAATTAATATATTTGTTTCTGTTTTCATCAGAAATAACAACAGCTTTTGTAAAGTCAAGTCCTCCGTTTGTATGTGGAACGCGCATAACATATCTGTTATATTTGTTAAAATTAGAACGCAAGGGAACGGCAACCAAAATATTATCAATCTCACAAACAGAAAAACAATAAGGACGTTTGTCCTTAATCAAAATTTGTTCACATTCGGCATAGTCTGCATAAAATTGTTCTGTAAGAAAATGAAATTTCATAAAAAAATACCTAAAAAAATCAATACCCCTAAAAGGGGTATTGAATGTAGTAGTAAATCTGTTTGAGCTTTTTTTATATTATCCTGCTCGCGGCTCTGCGAGCATTACTCCGTTTGAGCTTTTTTTATATTATCCTGCTCGCGGCTCTGCGAGCATTACTACATATAATATATGTAACATAAAAAAAGAAAAAAGTCAATATAACTATAACCCTTTCTTAATTTCCACCACCACCGGCACATGGTCGGACGGACGCTCACCGGCGCGCCAATCTTTCAAAATTTTGTAGCTGACCACGCGGTCTTTGAGGTTGGGTGAAACCCAAACATGGTCCAAACGCCGCCCTTTATTGTTGGTCTGCCAGTTGGGGTTGCGATAGCTCCACCAGGTGAAAATCTTTTCCGGCTCGGGGTGAAATTCACGTGCAATATCCACAAAATTAAGCGAGGCTTTAAGGCGGTTCAGGCGTTCCACCTCAATCGGCGTGTGTGATACGATTTTTAAAAGCTGTTTGTGATTCCACACATCATTTTCATAAGGAGCCACGTTAAAATCACCGCAAAGCAGCATTTTTTTGTTTTTAAGCTCGCTTTTGTGCTGCTCAAAGTATTCGGATATATCATCCATAAATGTCAGCTTGTGCGCAAAGGAAAGATTCTCTATCGGGTCGGGAATATCGCCGCCCGCCGGAATATAAATATCGTTGATTTCAATATCGTCAAACACGCATGCTTTGATATGGCGTGCGTCATGCTTGCCGACCCAGTCGCAACGTGCCACATTTTGCAACGGCTCTTTGCTCAAAATCGCCACCCCGTTATAACCGGCCATGCCGTAAAGCGCAATGTTGGGGTATCCCAAGGCACGAATGTCCTCAAAGGGAAAATCTTCTTCTTTGGCTTTCACCTCTTGCAGGCAAATAATGTTCGGATTCTCGGTTTCAACCAGTTTTTTCAGCGCCTCCATGCGGATTCGGATGGAGTTGGCGTTCCATGTGGCGAGTTTGAATGTCGTCATTTTTTATCTTTTCTTATAGTTAAGCGGATTCTTTTTGTCTTTGCGGAATTGGAAGAGTTTGTTGTCCAAATCAACATCTTTTTGCGCGCCGTAGAGCGAAACCGTCACTTCCACCGATTGCGGGTCAGTCACTTTCCATTGTTTGAGCTCAAACGGGTCTTTGTTAAAAATGAGCGTGATGGGGTTAATATCTTTCTTTTGCGGATATTCCACCACAATCATAATCGTGCCGCGGTCTTCATAAAAGTCGATAACCTTAAGGTTGCGCCCGTCAATTTTGATGTCATTGGCCAGAATGAGTGTGGCCGGAATATCGTCATAGTCAATATGGGTCACTTGGTCGAGCTCTTTGTCATTATAAACAATAAACTCGCCGTTGCCGATGATGTCCACATCAACCGGTGCGCCATATTCCATGCGAATTTTGTTGGGTTTGGCAATATAAATTTTGCCCTCGGCGGTAGAACCGTTGCTGGCGGTTTGCACAAAATCCGCCTCTAAGGTTTTCAGATTGTTGAGGTACGATTCAATCTGGGCAATTTGTTCGGCGCTAGGTTGCGTTGCCGCTTGCACGTTGAAAGCAGATAAACTCAAAAACAAAAGCAAAGTCAAAATTTTTTTCATATTGTCAAAACCTTTTTAAGCGTTGCGAGCTTTGAAAATGCCATTTTCAAAACCTTGAATTTCTTTGTTGGTTTCCGCCATTTCCAAGCGTTTTTCGGTGAGGGCGGCATATTCTTTTTCTCTTTCGATTCCAATATAGTTTCGATTCAGTTTTTTTGCAACCACCGAAGTTGTGCCCGAGCCGACAAACGGGTCAAGAACAACATCACCCTCGTTGCTGGAAGCCAAGATAAGTTTGGCAATCAGCTTTTCCGGCTTTTGGGTGGGGTGGTTGGTATTTTCTGGCATCGACCAGAAGGGAATGGAAATATCGGTCCAAATGTTGGACGGGTGGGTCAGGCGGGTTTTGTGTGTGCCGTCATCAACCCAGTCTTTAGGTTGGCCGTTTTTATCGCGATAAGGCGCAATCACGGGGCGTTGAATTTTCACCGCATCCAAATTGAAGGTATAATCTTTGCTTTTGGTAAAAAACCAAATATCTTCAAGGCAGTTTTTCCAGTTGTTGAGCGCGCCGCGGCCTTTTTCCCGCTCCCAAGAAATGCGGTTTTGCAAAAGAAAATATTTTCCCGCCACTTCCGGAATGGCAATCGAGGTCTTCCAGTCCGCGCAAATATAAATCGAGCCGTTTTCTTTGAGGAGCCTTGCCGTTTTTTTGAGCCATTTATCCAGCCATTTTTTATATTCTTCCAAGCCCATTTCTTTGAAAGTTGAGCCGGAAAAATTTTTGGTCAGATTGTATGGCGGGTCAACAATAATCAAATCAACCGAAGCCTCAGGCAACAAATCAAGCGCTTTGAAGGTGTCTTGCCACAAGGTCTTGTTCAAGACAAAATCCAAAGAAACCCGTGCCGAAATTTTAAGCGCTCTTTTAGCATAAGCATTAATCTCGGCCTTGGTCAGTTCAATGGTTTTGTTGCGGGGGGCTTTGTCTTTTTTCATGGAAAAAAACGAATTATTCTTCGCCAAATTTGTTGTTAACCAAATCGGTAATGGCTTGCAAGGCTTCTTTGGCTTGTGCGCCGGAGCAGTTAACTTTGATGGTGGTGCCTTTGGAGGCAGCCAGCATCATCAAACCCATAATCGAGCAACCGCTCACGGTTTGGCCGATTCTTTCAACTTCAACTTCGCAATCAAACGGCGCCACGGTTTTTACAAAAGCGGCAGCGGCGCGTGCGTGCAAACCTTTTTTATTTTGAATTTCAAGTTCGGCGGTCAGAACATTATCATCAGACATGGCTACATTCCCAACAATTGTGAAGCAATATTAATATATTTTTTGCCGGCTTCTTGCGCACCTTCAACTGTTTCTTTTATGCTTTTGTCTTTGCGCAAAGAAGCAATTTTAATCAGCATCGGCAGGTTCATACCGGCCAAAATCTCCACATTGGCTCTGTCCATGATAGAGATGGCCAAGTTAGAAGGTGTGCCGCCGAACATATCAGTCAAAACCACAACCCCGCTACCGGTATCCACTTTGCTGACCTTGTCCAAAATTTCGGCACGGCGCATTTCCATATCATCTTCGGGGCCGATGCACACGGCTTCCACGTTTTCTTGTTTGCCAACCACATGCTGCATGGCGGAAATAAATTCCAGCGCCAAATTGCCATGTGTAACTAAAACCAAACCAATCATTGTGTTCTTCCTTCAATTTTTTTATTTTTTAGGGCCGTTTGTCCAGCATTTAACGGCACCGAACTTGGCCAAAACTTCTTCTTTGGTTTTGGCTTTGACATATTCATCGGCACGGGTTTGTTTGCCTTCCAAAACAATCTCTTCCACATTTTCCACCGGCACGGCATAGGTGCGTTCCACCATTTTGCCCTGCAATTCCACAATCAGCAAAAACTCGGCCTCGGCCAAAGGACCTCTGGTTTCTTCATCAATATCATCAAGTTTCACGGCCAAGTGATCATCTCTTTTAAGAAGAGCGGTTTTTTTGCCGTCAAATTGCAACACGGGGTTAACCGGGGCTCCTTCGCGCGCATCAATAAAAATAGCAAGTTCGCCATATTTATTTTCAATAATTTCGTAGAAATCTTGTTTTTCAATCAGGGTGTAATATTGTGTTTCCATGGATTTTGACCTTAAAAAATCATATTATTGCTAAAGATGATAGTACAATAAGACAAGAGTGTCAATTTTGAGTTAACACATCAAAAGATATTAATAAGATTGCGGCGTAATTTTGTTGTTGGCCACCTCAAAAAAGAGGGCATCATTCTTCAGGCTCATAAAAAGCTCCGGATTCGTTGACGTAATCCAGGCCTGAACTTTGAGGTCTTTAATTTTTGCAAGCAAAGCCTCGCGCTTCACATCGTCCAAATGCGCCACCACCTCGTCAAGGAGCATGACAGGGGCAAACCCTTGGTGCAAAGTT
The DNA here is from genome assembly GCA_944390265.1 of uncultured Alphaproteobacteria bacterium. GTDB lineage: Bacteria > Pseudomonadota > Alphaproteobacteria > RF32 > CAG-239 > CAJLXD01. The sequence continues at coordinate 11,890 of CALXPK010000006.1, forward strand.
TGTGACTTGGTTTGAGCTAAGATAATGCTGATGAGGAGCGATTTTTGCTCGCCGGTAGAACAAAGCTCGGCCGGCATATGTTTTTTGCGATAATATACCTTAAAATCGGTGCGGTTCACACCGTCAACAGAGTCATTATACAAAACATTTTGCCGCTGGGCTTTGAGCTTGTTTTTATAAAAATCTTCCACATCCACCGCCGGCATTTTATCGAGCATTTTTTCAATTATGCCGTCAAGTTCCAAACGCACGCTCGGGAAAATATCGTCCGGCTCATGCTCAATAAAGGTGTTGAGCTTGGCGGTTTGTTCCCGTCTGGCCGCGGCAATCGCCACTCCGAGCGAAGCCATATTTTCTTCCAAAGGCGTCAGCCAGTGGTTGTCTTTGGACCCGTTTTTCAAAAGCTGATACCACTCTTTGTATAAGTGTTCAAAATTCGCCGTACGTTTGGCGTGTTCCATATCAAAAGCATAAACCAAACGGTCAAGAAAGCTGCGTCTGGGTTGTGAGCCGCCGCGGAAAAGTCGGTCCATTTGCGGGGTCAGCCACACGGCGGAAATATATTTTCCGAGCTCGGCTTGAGAAGAAATTTTGTTACCGTCGATTTTAACGATTCTCCGTTCAAAGGAGCGGATATCATCATCACTTTCTTTGCTGCTTTTTTCAACCGCAGTGCCGATTTCATAGGATTCGCCGCCCTTCACAACCGTGGAAGAAACCGCCCAAGAAGTGGGGTTAATTTCGGTTGGAGCATATTCATCAGTCACAAGCGCCGGACGGATTCGCCTAATATCGGCCAGCCTTGCCCCGCGCAAACCTCTTCCGGGGGTAAGGAAAGATACCGCTTCCAAAATATTGGTCTTGCCGGTGCCGTTTTCGCCGGTGATAATAATCGGGCACAGCTCGGTATTGAGGCGCAAAAAAGGATAGTTTCTATAATCAGTTAAAGTCAGGCGCGTAACACCTGACTTTACTGAATTATCAACCTGAATATTTAAGGCCAAATTATCCATTTTGCCCCTATAAAATTAGACGCGCATCGGCATCAAAACATAGATGGCGCTGGAGTCTGTGGTATCATGAATAACTGAAGGCGAAGAAGCATCGGCAAAAGAAATGCGTACAGCCTCACCTTTAACTTCAGCCAAAATATCCAACAAATAACGGAAGTTATAGCCGATTTCGACCGATTCGCCTTCATATTTGGCTTCCAATTCTTCTTGAGCCGAACCTAAATCCGGGCTGGAAGTGGTGATGGTCACCTTGGAAGGAGCGGTAATCATCTTAATGGCGCGGGTTCTTTCCGCCACAACTGAAACACGGTCAACGGCAGAAGCCAAATCTTTAACCGAAAGTTCCAAGTTTTTGTCATTGTCGGTCGGAATAACGCGTTCATAATCAGGATATGTGCCGTCAATGAGTTTAGAGGTCAAAGTCACATCTTCAAAAGCAAAGCGGACTTTGTTTTCAGACATGGAAACCATGATGTGGTCAGCATTGTTGTCATCCAAGAGCTTTCTGATTTCGGTAATGGTTTTTCTCGGTACAATCACACCGGCCAAGTTTTCGGCACCTTGCGGCAACGGGGTTTCAACACAAGCCAAGCGGTGACCATCGGTGGCAACCACGCGCAAAACTTTAGTCTCGCCTTCGTTTTTAGCATGCATATAAACACCGTTGAGGTAGTAACGAGTTTCTTCGGTAGAAACGACAAACTTAGTGCGGTCAATCACATCTTTGAGCTCTTCTTTGTCCATGGTAAAGTTGATGGGCAATTTGTCGCCGGAAATCACCGGAAAATCTTCAACCCCAATGGATGAAAGAGAAAATTTGGAGCGAGCGGAAGCAATGGTCAATTGGCCTTTTTCATCCGGGAAAGTGATTTCCACTTCTGACCCGTCGGAAAGTTTTCTGACAATGTCATAGAGCATATGCGCCGGAGCGGTTGTGGCACCGGTTTCGGTTGTTTTGGCATCAACAACTTCCGTAATTTCGGTATCCATATCGGTTGCCTTGAAGCTGATACCATCTTCCAATGCTTCGATTCGCACGTTGGACAAGACCGGAATGGTGTTTCTTTTTTCAACAATGCTCTGAACATGGCTCAGAGTTTTCAACAAATTAGCGCGTTCAATCGTAAACTTCATTTCAATTCACCTGTTTTTAGATCTAAAAAAATATTATCAAAATACTATCACAAAAGCGGCAAACCAGAAGAGAAAACAACGATTCGTCAACAACTTTTTCATAAAAAAACACCTCTTTGAGGAGCAAAGAGGTGTTTTTCTTTTCGGGGTAAAAGATAAAATTTAGGCTTCCAAAACGCGTCTCAAAGCATCAACGTCCTCAGCCAAGCTCTTGTCTTCCAAAATGAGCTCTTCCACCTTGCGCACGGCATGCATAACCGTGGTGTGGTCGCGGTCAAATTTGCGGCCGATTTCAGGAAGAGAGCGAGAAGTGAGCTGTTTGGCCAAATACATGGCAATCTGGCGCGGACGAGCCACGGTGCGTGCTCTGCGGGATGATTGCATTTCCTTAACGGAGATGTTGAAGTGCTCGGCAACTTTCTTTTGAATCTCATCAATGGTGGTGCGACGGTCATAAGAACGGAGCATATCTTTCAACACATCTTGGGTCATATCCAAGGTGATTTCTTTGTCGCTCAAGAGCTGGGAGTGAGCAATCACGCGGCGCAATGCACCTTCGAGTTCTCTGATGTTTGAGGTGATTTTTTGAGCCAAAAATTCGCAAACTTTGGTCGGAACCTCAACGCCGAGCTGTTTGGCTTTGTTTTGCAAAATGCCCATGCGCAAGTCAAAGTCGGTCGGGTGAATATCGGCAACCAAGCCGCAACCCAAACGAGATTTCAATCTGGCTTCGATTCCGTCCAAATCAGCCGGAGATTTATCAGCCGAGATAATGATTTGTCTGCCTTCTTCAATCAAAGAATTAAAGGTGTAGAAAAACTCTTCTTGAGTGGTGTCTTTGCCGCCCATAAATTGAACATCATCAACCATCAACACATCAACGGAGCGGAATTGCTCTTTGAAAGCGGTGGTGTCTTTGTAGCGCAAAGCCCGAACAAATTTGTACATGAACTTTTCAGCCGACAAATAAACAATATTTCTGGTCGGGTCTTGTTGTTTGATGTGCCAAGCAATGGCGTGCATCAAGTGGGTTTTGCCCAAACCGACGCCGGAGTATAAGAACAACGGGTTGAAAGAAACGTTTCTGGATTCGGCCACTTTGCGCGCGGCGGCATAAGCAAATTCGTTGGTTTTGCCGACAACAAAATTGTCAAAAGTATATTGCGGGTTCAATGGAACGGACAGCGGGTCGGCATTGGCAAAAGTCTCAACATTGCCGGTAACCGAAGCCATACCGGATTGATAAATATGATTAGGTGTCGGCGTAGAGGTGATTTTTTTGAGCAAAGAGCGGCAAGTCGGGCTATACAAACCTTTGCCGTCGTCATTAACGGCCTGCACCACAAAATTGACGCTTTTAATCTCCGGATTTTTCTTTTCCCAAATTTTGTGGATTCTGTCACTATAATGGGTAATTACCCAGTTTCTCATAAAGCGGGTCGGAACACAAATATTCATCACCCCGTCATTAAAAGAACCCAAAGTCAAAGGTTTCAACCAGCTGTCGAAAGCGGTTTCACCGACCTCGGTTTTCAATTGGCTGCAAATCTGTCCCCATTGATCCTGAACAGAATTGTTGTTTGTTATTGCTTGTTCAGCCATTTTATCTCCCCATTTTTTATAGTTAACAACTCAAATTTTCTAAAATAGTTATGCATTGCAATTTTTTTTCAGCCGTGCTTCCCGACACAATTTATTTTATTACATATTCCCTTATATAAGAAAATAAAGGACCGAAAAAAATTATCAATTGCTCTAATGACTATCTTAATAATTACTTTTTTCGCAACGAACAAAACCTGAAAGACTTGCGTCTCTTTTGTTTTGCACTTTCATTGTTCCCGAAAGCTATTTGGATATTAAAGGTAAAAAAAATAATTACAACAGAACATTTTAAGAACATTGCAATTATATTTCTTGACAGGGATTTTTTGCAGAGTCGCAGGGATTCTCTTGTTTTTATGCAAAAAAACACAAACCGAAGCCTCTCAGTTAAGAGATTATATCGATTTGTGTTTTTTAATAAATTTGTCTCAGAAACTAAAACTTAAAGAGCTTTAATTTTTTTAGAAAGACGAGAAACGGTACGAGCCGCTTTGTTGAGGTGGAACACACCTTTGCGAACAGATACCATCAATTCAGATTCGGCAACTTTAAGAGCTTCCAAAGCCTTGTCTTTTTCTTTAGCATTAATCAAAGCGTCAACTTTTTTAACAAAAGTGCGAACTCTGCTACGACGAGCACCGTTGATAACGGCTCTTTTATTGTTGCGGTTAATTCTGGTTTTTGCCGATTTATGATTGGCCATATTTTTAAATCCTGTATTAAAAAGTTATTACAATATATTTTTGATATGCTTTATAAACTCTAAACAAGGGTTTAGTCAATAGCTATTTTGCGAAAAAAGCCTAAAATCTTGTTATTTTTTGCGTTTTTCCATAAAGGCCTGCAAAGATTCTTTGAATCCGTTGGAGCCGAGGCAGATTTTGCAGTTTTTGTTTTCATAGGCGATTCCGGCTTCCAGATTCGAATTATAGGCTTGTTTGATGGCATCTTTGGCCAAGCGAATGGCATTTTGCGGCAGGGCGGAGATTCGCATGGCGGTTTTGACGGCTTCTTCAAACAAATCGGGCAGGGCCACAATTCGGCTGGCGATTCCGCAAGCCACGGCTTCTTCGGCATTAAGGGCGCGTCCGGTCAAAATCATTTCCATGGTTTTAGACTTGCCGATGGTTTTGGCCAAGCGCTGAGTCGAGCCAAACCCCGGAATAACGCCGAGGCTGATTTCCGGTTGGCCGAAGCGGGCATTGTCTGCCACCAAGATAATATCGCAGGAAAGAGCCAGCTCACAACCGATTCCCAAGGCATAACCGGCCACGGCGGCCACAATCGGCTTGGGGCAGTTGTCAATTTGCTTAAAATAGGTATAGGTCTTGTCCAAAGCCTCGATTCCGTAAATTTCCACTTTGTTTTGCAACTCGGCAATATCAATACCGGCGGCAAAAGCCTTGTCGCTGCCTTTCAAGACAATGGCGGCAATGGAGTCGTCATTGCAAAACAAATCAAGTTGTTGTGAAAGTTCTTGCAGCATTTGCTCGCAAACGGCGTTGAGCGCACGCGGACGATTGAGGGTGATGATGCCGACCGAACCTCTGGTTTCGGTCAAAATAGTTTGATATTCCATTTTCTATCCTATAACTTGCTTTTAACGGTGATTCGGACAACAAGCGGCTTGGTCGATTCTTTGGCAATATCCAAGGTTTCGCCGTCGCGGTCAAAAGACAAAATATTGTCTCTTTTGCCTTGATAAATCCACCCGAGTTGGGGAAGTGTGTCGATATAAAATTTTTCCACTTTGGCAAACCCGATTTTGGTGCTGGTGAAATAAGCCTCAACCAAACGGCTTTCTTCATTGCCGAAAGAAATGTTGTCTTTTTGCACCTGTTCCAAACCTTTGAGCAAAGGCACATCTTCCAAGCCTTCGATAAAAGCGGCTTGGCTGTTAAAAGCAAGCAGAACGGTCGCAATCAAAACACTGAAAAATTTTTTCATTTTTTCCTCATTTTATTTTTGCAAAGAAGGACAAAAGAAGGTTGAACGTCCGCCCAAAACAATCTTTTGGATTCCTCCGGTCTTTTTAATGTTGCAACGGCAATCAGGACAAGCCTGACCGGTTTTGTTATAAACACAATGCATATGTTGAAAATATCCCAAACTTCCGTCCGGTTTTTGATAGTCGCGCAAGGTAGACCCGCCGGCGGCAATGGCTTTTTGCAAAACCTCTCGAACTTTTTTAATGAGCCGTGAACATTCCGGCAAAGACAAGCTGTTGGCCGGTCTGGTCGGAAGGATTCGCGCCTCATATAAGGATTCGGAAGCATAAATATTTCCGATTCCCACAATAACAGACTGATCTAATAAAGCAACTTTAATGGCGGTTTTTTTCGACCGAAATTTTTGCTGCAGATATTTGCCGTCGATTCTTTCATCAAAGGGCTCCGGTCCCAGCTCTTGCAAAAACTTTGGTTTGGCGCCGTTTTTTTCATCAAAATACGTAAACATGCCAAACCTTCTGGCATCATGATAGGTGATAAAGCCGTTATCTGTTTGCATAACCACATGGTCATGCTTTTCTTTAGGCAATTTTTTATCGCTGATTTTAATTTGCCCGCTCATACCCAAATGCCAAATCAGGCAGATTCCGTTATCCAAATGAATAAGAATATATTTTGCGCGGCGTTCATAAGCCAAAATTTTGGCACCCGTCACTTTGAGAGGCAAATCATCGGGGATTTTTTCGCGCAAATTCTTGTTATAAATGCAAACATTTTGTATAGTGGCTTTACCGATGGAGCGTTCCATGGCGGTTTTAATGGTTTCAACTTCGGGCAGCTCAGGCATTTTGACCTCGGATTAATGGTGTTTTTTTAGAAAGATTATAAATGATAAAAGACTTTTTACAATTTATAAAAAAAACTCTCCTTGCCGTCAAATTATCTCGGCAGGGGCTGTTTACACTTCTTTCTCAAACCCAAACTTTTAAAAACAATTTGCTCCTTGCAAAAATAAGCGCAAAACCGCAAGCCGAGCCGGATTCGTTTTTGGCTCAATGCCGAAACCCCCATTTTTTATGTTTGGTGCAAGAACTGCTCTCTGCCGCATCTTTATGCGGATTCGCCTCATGTTTTCTGCCTTGTGTTGAAGACAAAATCTATCAGGATAAAGTAAAAATAAGTCTGCCGGAAAATGACTTTGATTGGCCTTTTTACAGCCGCCTGTTGCAAGAACTTTGCCGCAAAGATTTTGCCAAAGCCAAAGGCTTGTATAAAGCCTGGCAAAATGCCGCAGATTTGTCGGCCGATATGCGCTTATACGGTGCCCTTTTAGAAGAGGTCAATCAATCCGCCGCCCCGCTTTATACCATTGATTGGGTGGCCTCATCCAAACAAACTCTGGTGCTGAATTTTATCCAACCTGCCAAATTGACGGACAAACTTTCCGTCCCTGCACAAAAAAATTTGGCCTTGCGTTTTGCCGAACTTTTCTTTGTCGAAAAAATGTTAGTCGAGGCATGGAACGGCGTTCTTTGCACGCAAGATAATCAAATCGGCTTTATCAATATTTTGTCTGCGCAAAAACTGGAGCTGACCGACATCAATTTTGCCGTCGATTTTTGGCAGAAAAATAAAAAGCCGCAAACCTTGGTACAAAGCAAAATTGTCTATGCTTTCGGGCTTTTGAGGTTTTATTGTCCCGACATCAATTTAGCCGAAGTTTTGGATTCGTTTTTGCGCCCGCATTTTTTGCCCAAAAGCAAAGGCGAGCAAAATTTGTTAAAAAACTTGCATAAGCACGGCATGGTCTATATGCCGCCCGTCGACATCAAATTCACATCGCCGAAGAGTCTGACCTATTTGCTGGATTCGCATCGGCACAAAAAAGATTCGCGTTTCAAAAAATCTTCCGCGCTGTATGTCTTGCTTTTGCTGTTGGCCTATCTTCTTTTGCGCTATTTTTAGACTTGTCAGAAAAGCTGAAATGCGCTAAACTCAAAAAGTTTAGATAGAGAAAAAAGGCCATGAAAAAACCACAAAGAACCCGAAAATATTTTGCCCCGCAAAACGAAGGTCAAGAGCATATCTGCGATCATCCCGGATGCCATGAAAAGGGAGAATATCGCGCGCCCAAAGACCGGAGTTTGAAAGAATATTATTGGTTCTGCCTCAAACACGTTCAGGAATATAATCAAAAATGGAACTATTATGACGGTGCCGAAGCGCAAGAAGAGGAAGATGCCCGCCGTGCCCGCATGCGTTTTCGTTGGTTTGGCGCCAAGGTCAAATATAGCTTTGGGGATGAGTTTGCCGATGAATATAATGCTTTTCGAGAATATGCCAGCGACTTTTCGGCCATGAATGCGGTTTATTTTACCGATGAAGACCGCCGCAATTTAAAGATTATGGAGTTGCAGGATTCGGAAGAAGAACTGACGGTAGACATGGTCAAAAAACAATATAAAAAATTGGTCAAAAAATATCACCCCGATGTCAACCGTGATGATGATCAGGCAGAAGAAAAATTCAAACTTTTGGGTGCGGCATATAAAGCCATTTTGGCCAAACTCAGCTAATCTCTTTCGCGATTCTGAGCCAGTTTGGCATTAATATATTTTTCCTTGAGCATTTGGTTTTGGGCGGCTTTAGCCTTCTTTTTGTCTTTCCGCACTTCTTTGCGGCCGGTTTTTTCACAAATGGTTCGGGCAATTTTTTTGTCATCATGTTTTTCTTTGCCAAGTTCAACAATCTCTTTGGCTTCCATTTGTTTGATGGTTTTATCGCCGTCTTTGCCGCCGATTCCTTTGATTTTGTTCACGCCTTGCATCAGGTTGACCAACTCTTTGTCGCTGAGCTTATTCCAGCTTTTATCGGTTTGTTTAAGCTCTTTTTTAAACTCGGTTTTAAGGGTTTGAGCGGTTTTTTGCGGGGTGATGGAATTTTCGTTCAGGCTTTGGCGCAGGGTTTCTTTTTTCAAGCCTTTGAAACCGGCTTTTTTGGTCATGTCATTGGCCAGATTAACGGCCGCTTTCTTTTCCGTTTCCAGTTGCAAACGAATGGTGTTGTTGGTTTCCTGCTGATGCAAAATTTTCTTTTCGTCTTCGTGCAGAGCATTATATAAAGAATTGTTGCTTTGTTCCATCAACAACGGGTCGGCAACAATTTGCACATTGTCTTCATCATCATCTTCATCATCAAGCTGGCGGATTTTCTTTTGAATTTTTTTCAAGCCGGCGGGCAAATCATTGGGTTTGGGCGGTGTGGTTTTAAAAACACTGTCCTTTTTGGCCTCATATTCCACGGCCTGTTTAATATTGGTTTTTCTGGTGATTTTTTCTTGCTCTCCGATACTGCCTTTTTTCCATTCAATATTCGGATTCGAATCATTATCGGTCATCTGTTCCTCCGTCCGGCTCCTGCCGAAAGCTGCATTAACACTTTCTTTCAGAGTAGCCAAAGCGCGCCGATTTGTCAATTGTTGCCGAACGAAAGATTTATAAAGAAATTTCAACATATTAGGATGTCTGTTTGAGAAAAACAAAAGCAATTACAACTTTTTATACGTAATCATGACGGAGCCGTCAGACAAGTTTTTGGACATCACCTCAACCTGAGTTTCGTCATCGCGGTTCAAAATAAAAGTTTTGGTGGTAAAACTGCTGATATGGTTGATAATATCATTTTTAAGAGCAGGCCAGTCTTCCACATTTGAGAAGAACTTGCGTTGCATATCAATCAGTTCGGAGAGGGTGGGGTCTTGTTCCAAAACGCCGTCGCCAATCTGCCAAAGTTTAAGATAGGCTTGGTTAAAGAAGTCAAGATGTCCGTCGGAGCCGAAAATGACCACGCCGTCAAAAAGGTTTTCCAAAGTTTCTTTCTGCACCGCAAGCAAAGAGTTGTAAGCGCGTCTGGTAGCCAGTTTGTCGGAAACATCTTCATAAGCAAAAACCAAACCGCCCATCGGGTGCGGGATTCTAACGCGGCGAATGGTCTGTTCGTTGGGCAGGTGCAGCATATCTTCTTTGGTTTCGATAATGGTTTGAAAATCTTTCTGTTCGCCGTTTTTAAAAGCCTGATAGTCCGGCACTTCCGGCAACAGGCGTTTTTCGCGCAAAATATCCAGAAAGGCCGAATAATTGGGCTGTTGCTCGAGCCAAACATCATCCAATTTCCAAAGTTGGGTAAAGGCTTTGTTATAAAAAGCCAGCTTTTGGTTTTGGTCAAACACGGCAAAAGCGGTTCCGAGCTTGCCCATAATTTCAAGGTGTGCATTTTGGTGGATTTTAAGGTTGCGTTTGAAGTCATCCAGCTCGGTAATATCAATCAATGCGCCCACGGTATAAATTTTATCAAGCGAGTCTTCCACGTGGAAAGGCGATTCGATTACCTCATACACTTTTCTTTCGCCGTTTTTGATAATGTTGACGGTTTGCTTTTTGGTTTTGTTGACCGAATGGGCGAGAAAAGCCAAATTTTTGGAGATATTTTCGCCGTTAACATTGCTGATTTCCAAATGGTTGACCAAAATATCTTCACGGCTTTTGTTGTCAAAAAACTCCATATATTTTTTGTTGATTTGGAAGATATTGAGTTTATCATCGCGCATCCAAACCGGATAAGGGATGTTATTAATCAAATCCTCAAGTTGGATAATTTGCTTGAACCAGTTTCTTTTTTCCGATTCGAGCTCGGTAATGGTCTGCGATTCCAAGCTGATATCGCGAAACCAAATCATGTCGCAATAGATATTGCCGTCGATTCCGTTAATGCGCACGCCGGAAAGCCGCAAGCGTTTATTGTTATTTTTAATCAAGAACTCATCATCAAAAGAAACCCCGTCCTCGCGTAGCAAATCAATATATTTTTGCAGGCGTTTCAAGTCATCTTTATAAAAATTTTTCAAAATCTCATCAAAACTGGATTTTGTACCTTCGGGCAGATTCATCATCACGGCCAGGCGCCGCGAACAATGTTCGACAATGTTTTTGCGCGGGTCATCCACTTTTTCATCGGGATAAATAAAAGCAAAATAGCCGTCTTTGGAGGCATAAAGCGTTTCGGCATATCTTTCGCGGTCGCGATTGAGAAAATAGTTTTTTTGCTTCATTTTCAGGTAGTTGTACCAATAATAAAAAGCCAGAAAGAGCAAACCAAAGAAGACCAGAGCCAAAGCATACCACAACTCCGGTGCCGCATAATACATATCAATCAACAATTCACGGGTCATCTTCTTTGCTAATTTTTTATTAAAGTTATTGCCTGATGAATGTTTTTATAATATAAAAAGGCATTCAAACAAAGAGTTTTTTTTAAATAGTGGACAAATTATAAGTAGGAGCGCATCAATGTATAACTTAGCCTTTGACACCACCGCGGCGGCATGTTCCATCGCCCTTTTGCAAGATGACAAAATGCTGGATTCATATTCCCAAGCCATGGATTTTGGTCAGGCGGAAGTGCTCATACCGCAAATTAAAATATTGCTGGAAAAAAATCAGATAAGTTTTGATGATTTGGACATGATAACCGTGTGCACCGGGCCGGGGTCTTTCACCGGCGTTCGCTCCAGCATCTCGGCGGCACGCGCATTTGGTTTGGCCAAACCGAAAATTGCAATTTGCGGGGTTAATGCCTTTGATGCTTATTTGGTTTCTTTGGCTTTTGCGCCGGATGAAATCGGTTTTTACAATGCCGTGATAATTGAAACCAAGCGCGATGATTTTTATTATCAAATTTTTGATTCCGAGCTCAAAGCGCTGACCGAGCCGGCGGCAGATACAAGAGAAAACATCATCGCCCAGTTGCGCAACAAAAAAGTGACCATGATTGGCGATGGGGTGGAGCGTTTTTTGATGAGTCCGACCGGTTTGAGCCTGCACTATGTCAAAGATGAAAACTTTTTGCCGATAGAAAATGTCGGTCTTTGCGGTTATAAACAATATCTGCGCAAAAGGGTAGATTATCCCAAACCGCTGTATTTAAGAGCTCCTGATGTTTGCCTGAAAAAATAAGAACTACAAAGCATAACCATATTGCAAATCTTGGCTGGACAAGATGGTGGCAATGGTTTGCTGAATGTCTTGTTTTTGTCTTTGCTCGATGATATCGATAATTTCCAGTTCCTGACGGTCAAGTCTGCGGTTGATGCCGAGAGAGTCATAATAAACTTTGCTGGCATTATAGAGTTTGGCCGCTTGCAGGTTGTTGCCTTGTTCATAATAAAAGCGAGAAAGCATTTTGTCGGCATTGGCCACTTGCTCGGCATTGATTTCTTCGTCGGCAATCTCCAACACGTGTTGATAAGTTTTCATGGCTTGGTTATAAGAGCCGGCTTTGTTGTACATATCGGCGGCGCGATTCCAGGCATTAACGTTTTGCGGATGCAGCTCAATGGCCAGTTCAAAAGCACCGGTGGCCAAGCGCGTATCGGTAAGGGCCGAGAGCGTGCCGAAAGTGCAAGCCATGCCGGAAGTTTCTTGAAAAATTTGGTCTTTTCTGGCACCGTTGGTCATGGCCGAAGCGGTTTCAATTTTGGCATCCATCAAATTTTCCATCAAAGCCAAAGCATAGGTGGCATCGCCTTCGGAAAGGTGCAAAATGGCGGTGGCATCATCGGGCAGATTGGTGCCGCGGCGAATGTCATTAAACTTTCCTTGGGCGGCCAAAGCCAAAAAGTTTTTGACCTCGGCAATGGTTTGCAAAATCTCATCTTCGGAAATTTTTCCCTGATTGCGATACATCACGGTCTGCGCAATTTTCAAATCATCCACCTTACGGGCAATCATATCAATAATCAGGCCGATGAGTTCGGGCAAAGTTTTGTTGCTTTGCTGGTAGTGCAGAACTTCTCCGGCCATAATATCAAGCGAGGTTTGTTCTTGTTCGGCCGTTTTGCCTTTTTTCCAGTCAAAATCTATTCCGGCTTCTTTGGCTTGGTTGGCTTCGTTTTCTTTGGTTTGTTTCGCCTTTTTTTCTTCCTCTTCTTTTTGACGGGCGAGTTCTTGCTGTTTCAACATTTCTTGCCGGCGTTTTTCTTGTCTTTGCAGTTCGCGTTGCTGATCTCTGATTTGTTTTTGGCGCAGTTCTTCAAGTTCGAGCTCTTGTTGCAGTTCATTGCCGTCATCATCATCTTCATCATCATCGGTTTCATTTTTGAGGGCATTTTTTTTAAGCCGCTTATTTTTTGTTCCGGAAGATTTATCGAGCTTCAAAAAAGCAATGATAGATTTGACATAAATAACAATAACCAAAAATAAGAAAACAACAAAGGCCAACAACATCAAAAGATAAGAAGCAATCCGCACGTTGCTCATGCCGGACAAATACTTATCGACCACGCCGGCAAGCACATCAATATTGGTAACGGCGGAAGCAAAAAAACTTTCCGCACAAAAGAGAGTTATGATTTGCTCGAACATATTTTTACTTTATACCATTTACAAAATGTTTTTTCGTGTCTAAGATACAAAAAATTATATAAGACATGTACCAACAATAATGGCAATAGATTAAAAATGGGTTACTTTAGCCAAAGAAAAAAACATGCACGTCAAAATATGTTTATGCTGGTATCCTTGGTGATATTGGCCATAATCTATCTTTTGTTGTGGTTTGACGACGGGAACAATTCTTTTTTGCAAAACTTGCGTCATGCCCAGTTTCATTTTTACCTATATAATCTTTTTCTGGTGCTGTATACGGTTTTTCATCGTCAGATTTTATATTCAATTTTGGCGTTGTTGCTTTTGTTTTGCAACTATGGTTCTTTGGCCAAAACAGCGCGTTTATTCTTCAATCAAGAGCCTGCCGGTTTAAGCCGGTTAGACATCACCTATCAAAAAGGGGAGCAAAATTATCTTGCTCTGGCCAACGCCCAAAACATCAAAACGCAGGGAAAATTGGCGCTCAGCCCGCATTTGACGGCCTCTTTTGTCGGGCTGGAAGAGCAATCAAACCTCATCACTGTTGTCAATTTGGATTTTTCTTCAAAATATAAAAAAGAATATCCGGTTGCTTTGCGCAATTTGGCAAAATTTGTGATGAGCCAAAACGGTCCGGTCATTATTGTCGGCGATTTCGGCATTCCGAGCTGGGACATTTTGTTCCGAGACTTTTTGAACAAAACCGGTTTGAGCGTCAAAAACCGCATTTTGTTTACCGATGGCAAAAGCGCATTTCGTTTTTGGTTTGTGCCGAGCATTAATATTTTGGGTTTTGACAATCTCGGCATTGCATCCATGAAAATGACCGGACAAAAATTTAATATCAAATTGGGCTATTGAATTTTTTTCAAGTGGGTGGAGATAATTTCGGCCAGCTCATCATCTTGATTGGCTTTGGCATAGTCAAGTGCGGTTTGAAAAGTTTTTCGGGCTTGTTCTTTGTGTCCGACACTGAGCTCAATCAAGCCCATATTGGCATAATCTGTGGCAATACCGCTTAAACGGTTGTTCACCTGCTCCAAATCGAGCGATTGTTGAAACAAGCCCTTGGCGCGGCGAACATCATTTTTTTGCAAATAAATCAAGCCCAAAAGATTGTAGGCATTAGCCACATGAAAATTGGTATCGAAATGCCGATTTTTGCCGGTAATTTCTCGCAATATTTTTTCAGCTTCATCAAGTTTGTTTTGGGCAAAAAGGGCCAAGGCCATCAGATGCAAATTTTCATATCCGGCCGAAAAATTTTCTTGCTGTTGATACAAATTTTTGGCCTCAAACGTCAGCTGAATAACGGTTGGATAATCTTTTTTGGCCCAAGCCGCATAGGCCAAAATCTCTTTGCTGAAAGCCTCACCGGCGGCATTTTTTTCTTTTTTGTGGAGTTTGAGGGCAAGGCCGGCCATTTTTTCGGCTTTGGCAAAATCTTCCTGCATGAGGGAAAGTTGCCCGATTTGATTATAAATTTCGGCCGTTTGAACCGGCTGTTTGTTTTGCTGATAAATGGCAAGTGCTTTGTCATAATAGTCCTGAGCTTCTTCAAAGCGTTTTTGAATGGCCATCAACATACCGAGATTTCCGAAAATTCCGGCTTCTTCGGAAGAAAGTTTAAGCTCTTGAACAATCTTGAGTGCGGTATCAAACATCACCTGCGCCACATCGGAGACAATCGCGGTGCGATAGACGATTCCGGAGAGAACATAAGCCTCTGCCTCTTCATAAAAATTTTTCTGTTTATGAAAAATTTGCGCCGCCTGATTGGCATGAACGGAGGCTGAAAGCAAATCGCCGTCTTTGGCATCAAAAAAAGCCTGCAGATAAAGGCTGCGTGCCAAGGGATAATTCTTTTTGCCGGTTGCGGGCAGGTTGTCCAAACATTGCTTGGTTTTGTTGAGGTTGTTCTGGTTAAAGCAGAGAATTCCAAGCTCGGCAATCGCGGCTTTGTGGTTAGGATTCTCTTTGATAAAGTTTTCCAAATCGGCAATGTTTTTTCCCGCAGTTGCCATATTTTTCAAAACAAGTGCCAAAAAAAGCTGTTTGCGGCGCAACAAAAAAGTTTCGGCCGGCTTAATTTTCCCTTTGGTCAAAGCCATCAAAGCGCTATGTTGCCGTTTTTTTATCAGAAGTTTGACAACCTGCATCAGATAAAAAGAAGACATATAAGTTTTGTTCTTTTGTTTTTTATAAAGAGCGGCAAAAGCAAGTTTATAAAAATGCCAAAATTTCAGCCGAGTGTAATAGCTTGCAATCGGCCAAAAGCACAAAACAAAAAAAAGCGGCAGGCAAATATATGCAAAATATTTCATCAATCTTTACGCAATGTTAGGGTTTATTTTTTATATTGCAGATAATAACAAGAGCAAACTTATATGTATAGGGGTTTTTATCATGGCAATAACAAAATTAACGTCAGACCAACTTTACACCCGTTGCGATCCGAAAAGTTTTGATTTTAACACCACGGCCGAGCTGGAAGAACGTCTTTCTGCTTTGGGACAAGACCGAGCTTTGAGCGCGGTTGAAATCGGCATTAACATCAAATCCAAAGGCTACAACCTGTTTTGCTTAGGCCCTGAAGGCACCGGCAAAACCAGCTTGGTCAAAAGAGTTTTGAAGCAAGAAGCGATAAATCGCCCCACACCGGATGATTGGGTTTATGTATATAATTTTGATGAGCCGCATAAGCCGATTGCCATCGATTTTCCGGCCGGCACCGCACCCGATTTTGCCAAAGATGTCGATGGTTTGATTGAAGAACTTTCCGCCACGATTCCCACCATTTTGGATAGTGATGAATATAAAGCTGCCATCAGCATCGTGCGTGAAAAATACAAACAAAAGAAAGAAGAATATGTCAAAATCTTGCAAAAGAAAGCCAAAGGCAAGAGCGTTTCTTTGTTGCACATGCCGGTAGGTTTGGTGGTTGCGCCGGTTAAAAACGGCGAGGTTTTGAGCCCCGAGGCTTTTGATGAATTGCCGGAAGAAGAGAAAAAAGCCCTGCTTGATGACTTGAACGCCATGCAGGCCGAAATTGAAGATTCGGCGCAAGATTTGCCCCAATGGGAAGAAAAACAACGCAAAGAAACCGAGCAACTCAAAGAAAAGTTCATCAAAAATTCCGTAAAAAAACCGATAGATGCTTTGCGCAACAAGTATAAAAGCAACAAAAAAGCCGGCGAGTTTTTGAAAAACGTTCAAAAATACATGGTGGAAAATGTTGACGAGTTCATGCCGGAAAATGACAATAATAACGGTCCGGAAGATGCGCTGTCTTTGCTCTTTTCCAAGATGAACAAACAAGAAGAAGACAAGTTTGCCAAGTTCAAAGTTAACGTGGTCGTCAAAAGAGAAGCCGATTCCGGCGCCCCGATTGTTTTGCTTGATCACCCCACCCAAGGCAACTTGGTCGGCCGTGTGGAACGTGTTCAACAATATGGTGCCTTGCTCACCGACTTCACCTTGATTAAGGCCGGTGCCTTGCATCAAGCCAACGGCGGTTTCTTGCTGATAGATGCCAGAAAGTTGCTGTTGCAGCCTTTTGCTTGGGATTCTTTGAAACGCGTCATTGCTTCCATAAATATTAAAATTGAAGCCCCGAGCGATGAAACCAGCTTCACCACCATTTCTTTGGATCCGGAACCCATCCCCTTGGATATTAAGGTCATTTTGACCGGTGATTCCGAACTTTATGAGTTGCTCTCGGAAAAAGACCCCGATTTTTCGGACTATTTCAAAGTTGAGGCTGACTTTGGCGTCATCATGGACAGAACTCATGAAAACGAGTTGGAATATGCCAAGTTGATTGGTTCTTTGAGCAAGAAAAAACACTTGCGCTCGCTCAACCGTCAGGCGGTGGCCAAAGTGATTGAATATTCTTCGCGCTTGGCGGAAGATTCGCGCAAATTGACCGCACACATTTCTTCCATCGGCGATTTGCTGCGAGAAGCTGACTATTGGGCAAGAAAATCCAAATCCAACCAAATCGGCAAAATCCACATTGAACAAGCCATTGATGCCCAAATCTATCGTTCAGACCGCATCAAACAACTGATGTTGGAACAAATTGATGAAGGCACCATTTTGATGGATGTGGAAGGCGAGCGCGTAGGACAGATTAACGGCTTGGTCGTTTACAACTTCTCTCGCAACTGTTTTGGCAAACCCGCCCGCATCACCACGCAAGTGCGTATCGGCAAAGGCGAGTTTTTGAACATTGAAAGAGAAATTGAGCTCTCAGGGCCGATTCACACCAAAGGCGTGCTCATTTTGCAAAGCCTGATTGCCAACCGCTTTGCCAAATATAAACCTTTGTCTTTGTCCGCATCAATAGTCTTTGAACAATCTTACGGCGGGGTCGACGGTGACAGTGCTTCTTCTACCGAGTATTATTGCTTGATTTCTGCCTTGACCGAAGTCCCGATTAAACAAAGCATTGCCGTCACCGGTTCTATCAACCAGTTTGGTGAGATTCAACCCATCGGCGGCGTTAATGAAAAGATTGAAGGCTTCTTTGATGTCTGCAAGCATCGCGGCCTGACCGGCAAACAAGGCGTGATTATTCCGAGAACCAACGTCAAAGATTTGATGTTAAGGGAAGATATTTTGACCGCGGTTGATGAAGGCATGTTCTCCATTTATGCGGTTGACCATGTGGATGACGGTATTGAGATTTTAACCGGCATCAAAGCCGGAAAAGCCGGCAAAGACGGCAAATATCCCAAAGGCACCATCAACTATCTGGTTCAACAAAAACTGGATGAATATTATAAATATTATGTCAAATATGCCAAAGAAACGCACGGCAGTTTGGGCAAATAAGAAAAAGGGCGGTGCAAGCCGCCTTTTTTTGGATTAAGGGAACAAAATGTATAAGATTCTTTTTGTCTGCACCGGTAATATCTGCCGCTCACCCACGGCCGAAGGCTATATGAAAAAAATTGTGCAAGAGGCAGGCTTGAGCCGTGAAATCTATGTCGATTCGGCTGCCACCTCCAGCTATCATGAAGGCGATGCGCCGGACATGCGTTCGGTAGAATGTGCTTTGCAGCATGGGCTGGATATCAGGGGGCTGCGCTCTCGTCCGGTGCGGGCTGAAGATTTTGCCGAATTTGACCTCATTTTGGGCATGGATTCGCACAATATCTGGAATTTGGATATGAAGCGCCCGCAGGGGGATTCCCGCTACAATCATGCCAAAGTCCAAAAACTTCTTGAATATGCGCCGGCCTATGGCGAGGATATTCCCGACCCTTATTACGGCAATGACGGTTTTGAAAATGTTTATCAGATGATATCGGCGGCTTGTGATAACCTGCTGGCCGAATTAAAAATCAAACTCGGTCAAAATTAATGCGCGGGTCAACCAACGAATAAGTAATATCGCTGATGAGTTTCAAAATAAGCCCGAGCAAAGCAAAAATATAAAGCGTGCCGAAAATGACCGGATAATCGCGCGTCATAATCGCCTCATAGCCCAAAAGACCCAAGCCGTTGAGCGAAAAAATCACTTCAATCAGGAGCGCGCCGCTAAACAGCATTTTGATGAGAAGAGAGGGAAAACCGGCAATCACAATCAGCATCGCATTGCGAAAAACATGCCCGTACAAAATTTGGTTTTGCGTAAGGCCTTTGGCTTTGGCGGTCAAAACATAAGGCTTGTTGATTTCATCCAAAAAAGAGTTTTTGGTCAGCATGGTAAGTGAGGCAAAACCGCCGATAACCATGGCCAAAACCGGCAAAGTAATGTGCCAAAAATAATCAACAATTTTGCCGAATAGAGAGAGTTGTTCCCAGTTGTCAGAGGTGAGCCCGCGCAGCGGAAACCAGTTAAGATA
The DNA here is from genome assembly GCA_944390265.1 of uncultured Alphaproteobacteria bacterium. Classification (GTDB taxonomy): domain Bacteria; phylum Pseudomonadota; class Alphaproteobacteria; order RF32; family CAG-239; genus CAJLXD01. The sequence goes on from CALXPK010000006.1 coordinate 30,864, forward strand.
CGTGCCGCCGGCCAAAAAGACAATCAGAAACACGGCAAACAAAAACACCGGAATGGCCGAACCGAGAATAACCGCAAAAGAGCTCCAAATATCAAAAGCCGAACCGTCGGTCACGGCTTTTTTAATGCCGAGCGGAATGGCAATCAGATAGATAATCAAAGTTGACCACAAACCCAAAGAGATGGAAACCGGCATCCGTTCCACAATCAGTTCCACCACGGTTTTGTCTTGATAAAAACTTTTGCCAAAGTCAAAGCAGGCATAATCTTTAATCATTTTCCAAAAGCGGGTGAGCGGCGGCTGGTCAAAGCCGAATTGCTTTTTGAGTTCGTTAACCAAATCTTCCGGCACCCCTTGCGCCCCTTGGTAGGCATTGTTGGTGGCAAGATTCATTTGTGCCGTGCCTGAGATTTGTGAGGTGGCACTCACGTTCATGCCGCGATATTTGGCCAAAGTATGCTCAATCGGGCCGCCGGGAGCAAATTGCACCAAAACAAAATTGATGCACAAAATGCCAAACAAGGTGAGCGGAATAAGCAAAAGTCTTTTGATAATATAATTTCTCATGATATTTTACCTCTTGCTTTGGGGCTTAACCCACCATGTTTCGGGCTGAAAACCGGCTTTGTCATCATTTTTGGGATAATCCAAGCGCTGGTTGTAGGCCACGCGGTTATAAGAAGTATACCATTGCGGAATCAGATAATATTCATGGCGCATCACACGGTCAAAGGCATGGAGAGCGGCCAGATAATCTTCTTTTTCGTGGGCTTGAACAATTTTGTTGAGCAAGGCATCCACAACCGGATTCTTCACACCGGCAATATTGTAGCTTCCGTGAATATCAGCTGACGCAGAACCCCACATTTCTTTTTGCTCGTTCCCCGGCATTTGGCTCATCGGAAAAGAAACAATCGCCATATCGAAGTCAAAATTATCCAGTCTGTTTTTGAAAATATTGACTTCCAAATTGCGAAAAGTGGCTTTAATACCGATTTTTTCCAAATTTTTCAAAAAGGGCAGCATCACGCGGGTAAAGCTGGAGCCGTTGGCATTGTTGCTCAAAATTTCAAACTCAAGTGGTTGTCCTGTTTCAAGGTTGGTCATTTTGCCGTCAACAAAATCATAGCCGCCGAGCTTGAGCAGACGTACCGCTTCTTTAAGATTTTTTCGATTGTCTTCAATGGTTTTGAAGCTGGGATTTTGCGGCAAAGGGCCAAAAACTTCCGGCGGCAGTTGCTCTTTGAATTGGTTGAGCAAAGCCAGCTCTTTGCCTTTGGGCAGGCCGGTTGCGGCCATTTCGGTGTTGGAAAAATAGCTGTCCAGCCGTGAATATTGATTATAAAAGAGTTTGTCATTGGCCCAATCAAAGTTAAAAACTTGAGCAATGGCTTGGCGTACGAATTTGTTTTGAAATTTGGGCTTGCGCAGATTGAAAGCAAAACTTTGCAAAATGGCGGTGCGATTGTGCGGCAATTCCGCTTTAATGATTTTGCCATTTTTAACCAGATTGTTGTCATAACCGGTGGCCCAAATTTTGGCAATATATTCTTCGCGCAGGTCGATATTACCGGAAAACAGCGCTTGCAAGGTCACGGTCGTGTCTTGATAATAGTCGTTGCGAATGGTGTCAAAATTAAAAAATCCTTTGCGCGAGGGGAGGTCTTTGGCCCAATAGTTCGGATTGCGTTTTAGCTCCACAAATTTGCTCGGTTCAAACTTGGTGATAATATAAGGCCCACTGCCCAAAGGCGGCGTGAGCGAGGGTTTGGCAAAATCTTTGCCGTCCCAATCTTTTTTGGAAAAAACGGCCAGTTGGGAAAGAATAAGCGGCAGTTCTTTGTTTTTGGCGCCTTTTTTGAAATAAAAACGCACGTGGCGGTCATTGAGCTTTTCCACGCGCTCCACATCGGCATAATAAATTTTGTAAAGCGGGGCGCCTTTGGTTATCAGACTGTTGAAGGAAAAAATCACATCATCGGCCGTAACCGGTGAACCGTCGGAAAACTTGGCCTTCGGGTTGAGGATAAAGCCGACAAAAGAATTGTCCTCGGGCAACTCAAATTTTTGCGCAATCAGGGGATAAACGGTAGAATAATCATCAGAGGGCACCACCCCGAGTGTGTCCATGGTCAAAGCCACGGTTTCAGCCGAGGCAATTCCTTTGAATATAAACGGGTTGAAACTGTCAAACGTACCGTAAGCCGGCATCACCACGCGCCCGCCTTTAGGCGCATCGGGGTTCACATAGTCAAAAGAGATGAAGTCATCGGCATATTTTGCTTGCCCGTAAAGCGCCAAATGATTGGCCACGGTGACTTTTGCCTGAACGGAAAATCCGCACAAGAAACATAAAACCAAGCAGAAAAAGAAAGCGGCCTTATTTATGATAGTTGCTTTCGTCAGTCCATCCTCCGAAAGGATAAGATAACACTTCTTCCCGAGAATCGTTTTGCGGCTGAACCGAATTTTCCTCCGGCTTTTCCTCGGCATTATCAAGAGAAGATTTGCGCATATCGGCCCATTCCTTGCGCAGGTTATTAAGCGTTTTTTGCGTGTTGGTAATCGGCACACTGATAGGTTCGGGCTTTATATCGAGAGTATTTTCAACGCTTTCGGCAAAAGAAGGAGCCACTTTCTCCTCCGGCCGATTGAGAATAATCTCTTGTTGATTAACATTTTCCTCTTGAGTCGAGAGAATAATTTCCGGCGCGGCATTTTGTTCATCTTCGTCAGAAAGTTCAACAATCGGCGTTTCTTTTCTATCGGGCAGAGGCGCAACCTCTTCTTCCTCGTCTGTTTGACCAAAACTGCGTTCCAAAGCCATGGAAAACGGGTCTCGCGAGTTCAGCTCCCGATTTTCGGTTTCCGGAGCTTTTTCTTTTTTGATAAAAGAGCCGATTTTGTTGGACAGTCCGCTCAACAAAGAAGTTGTTTTTTTCTCAAGGTTCGGTTGCCCCAAAGAGCTTTTTGCCGTGACCGGAGCTTGAGGAGCCCGAGCCTGCACGTGTTTTTCAAAATCAGAGTCGACATCAGCTTTGTTAAAAGCCGCCCCGCGATATTTTCTGATTTCATCGGAAAGCGGCGCCAAAATGGTAAACACTTTGCCAAACACGCCGGTTTCAATCACGTTTAAAAAGACGCGTTCATTATCATGCTTGTTCAAAAGGGACAAAACATTTTGATAGCGGGCGCAAAACTCCAAAATTGTGCCGGCCAACACCACATCATTTTGAGCCTTATCATAGAGGCGCATTTGAAAATTGGGCTGATTTTGGTTAATTTCGATAATCACCTTACCCAAAGCCCATTTTCCGCCGTTGCGCACGCGGCTCCAGAGGGATTCGATTTGCTCGCGCGAGGCCAAAGCCGCCCGATTGATAATTTCGGCAATCAATTCGTTCATATCGGAAATCAGAATATCAATCCGGCTGAGGATAAAGCCGTCTTTAATCTGTTGTTCGGATTCGAGCATGATTCGCGCCACCAAATCGGTATATTCCTGATTTTTGCGCATTTGCAAAAAGAGCTGATAAAGAGCTTTAGAGGTTTTTTGGTTGTTGATATGTTGGTTAATATAGCCAAAGACCACCCACAAAACCAACACCGGCAAGATAACCAATGCCACATAGATAGAAAGATCAACCACCCCCAGAGAGCTGAGCTTTGTTCCGACCGTATTATCTTGGACATAAGCCACGGCATAAATCAGCCACAAAAGGCTGGAAAAAATGGCCGCAAAGAAAGAAAATGCCAGCACTCTAATTCTCCTCATAATTGTTAGAAACAATCAATAATTATCAGATATAGTAGTATATTTGCGTGATATTTCAACGAAAATTTACACAAATATGCAAAATAAGAGTCGAAAGATTAAAAAAAATGTGTTATGACCTTTCACAGGTAAAAACAAAATAAGAGAAGTTGAATGAACAATAATACGACATTAGTTCTTGATTTTGAAAAAAATATTGTTGAAATTGAAAACAAAATTGAATCTTTGAAACATCTGGCCGAAGGTCAAGATGTGGACATTTCGCAAGAGGTAAACCGTTTGCAACAAAAACTGGAAAGACAGGTCAGAGCATCTTATTCAAACTTAAGCCCGTGGGAAAAAACACAAGTGGCGCGCCATCCGGAGCGTCCGCATTGCTTGGATTATGTCCATGGTTTGATAGAAGACTTCACGCCGCTTTGCGGTGACCGTCTCTTTGCCGATGATGAGGCCATGATTGGCGGTATCGGCCGTTTTAAAAACATTTCGGTTGTCGTGTTGGGACAAGAAAAAGGCCATGATTTGGAAACCCGCCTGAAATACAATTTCGGCATGGCCAAACCGGAAGGCTATAGAAAAGCGCAAAGATTGATGACCTTAGCCGATAAATTTAATATGCCGATTATCTGCTTTGTTGATACCTCGGGTGCTTTCCCCGGAGTGGAGGCCGAAGCCAGAGGTCAGGCTGAAGCCATTGCCTCTTCCATTCAAAAATCTTTGCAAGTCAAAGTCCCGCTCGTTTCCGTTGTGATAGGTGAAGGCGGTTCCGGCGGTGCCATCGCCATTGCCACGGCCAACAAAGTGTTGATGTTGGAACACGCCATATATTCGGTCATCTCACCGGAGGGCTGCGCCTCCATTTTGTGGCGTTCGGCCGACAAGGTCAAAGAAGCCACCGAGGCTTTGAAGTTGACGGCACAAGACTTGAAAAAACTCGGCATTATTGATGAGATTATTCCCGAGCCTTTGGGCGGTGCCCATCGTGACCCCAAAGCCACAATCGAGCATGTGGGTAATGCCATTTTGCGCAATTTGAAAGAATTGTTGCCGTTGAGCGGCGAAGAGCTCAAAAAGCAACGCAATGAAAAATTCTTGAAAATGGGTCGCAATCTTGAATAATTTTTCGGGTGACATAATGCTCATATTGATTGCCGGTGTAGCCTTGCTGCTCATCGGCAATCTTTGCTATATGATTCTGAAAAGCAAAAAGACGGGCATGGATTCGTTTGCTGATATTTTACTGCGCGGGCAAGCTGAACTTGCCGGTAGATTGAGTCAATTATCCGAGCTGAATAGGCAAGAGCAAAATCGCTTAACCGATGCCATCAATGAGCAAAAACTGGCGGTTTTGAAAATTATGGATGAAAAATTGCTGGCCGTGACCAAAAGCGTGGGCGAAGGGTTGCAACAATCCACCACCAAAACCACCGAAACCCTGCAAGATTTGCGTGAACGTTTGGCCAAAATTGATGTCGCGCAACAAAAAATTTCTTCTTTGTCGGAACAAGTTGTCTCTTTGCAAGAGGTTTTGAGCAACAAACAAGCCCGCGGTGCTTTTGGCGAGATTCAGCTCAACGATTTAGTCACTTCGATTCTTCCGCCTTCGGCTTATGAGTTTCAGGTGGTGATGAGCAATCAAAAGCGCGCCGATTGTGTTTTGCGTTTGCCCAACCCGCCCGGAACAATCGTGATAGATGCCAAATTTCCGCTTGAGAGCTATCAGGCGTTAAGAAATGCGCAAAACGAAAGGGAGAAAATTGAAGCGGAAAGATTCTTCCGTGCTTCGGTCTTAAAACATATCAAAGACATATCGGAAAAATATATCATTGTCGGTGAGACGGCAGAGTCGGCACTGATGTTTTTGCCGAGTGAAGCCATCTATGCCGAATTGCACGCCAATTTTCGCGATGTGGTTGAGGCCTCATACCGTGCCAAAGTTTGGATAGTTTCTCCCACCACATTGATGGCCACGCTAAACACGGTGCGGGCGATTCTCAAAGATGCCTCAATGCGAGAGCAGGCCGGAATCATACAACGCGAAGTAGGTGTTTTGGTTGAAGATATCACCCGCTTGGATGACAGAATTGAAAATTTATCCAAACATTTTGACATGGCCGCGCGAGATATCAATGACATTAAAGTTTCTTCTGGCAAAATCTCCAAAAGGATTAAAAAGATTGAAGATTTTGAGCTTGGGGAGGCTGACCACACCTTGGCCATAGAGCACAAAATGGCACAAAATGAATAAAACGTTGGATAGATTCTTTTTTTGATTTTTATTTTTTTTTGAAATCCGATATTGATTTCTCGAACAAAAAAAGATAGTTTATTGAAAAACATTAAATTTAAGTATAATTAAAATATAAGAGGTAAAATGACTAGATCAGAATTAATTGAAAAAATTGCAGCTAAAAACCCGCATTTAATGGTAAAAGACGTTGAACGCATTGTTGCTGTTGTTTTTGATAAAATCATCAGCTCATTGGCTGCCGGAGACAGAGTTGAGTTCAGAGGCTTTGGTGCATTTTCGGTTCGCAAACGCACGCCGCGCGTTGCCAAAAACCCGCGCACCGGAGAGCAGGTTAAGGTTGAAGAACGCAACATTCCGCATTTCAAAACCGGTAAGCAATTGTTTGAACTGTTAAACAAAAAGAAATAGGGTCAAACAAAAGTTTATCAAACCATTTTAACAAGAAAAGGACACCGTCATGGCATTTATAAAAACGCTCATCAGATTGATTGTATTGGCCGTTGTTTTGTATTTTGCCTTCATCAACAACGATCTGGCCGTGTTTAGTTTATGGCCGTTTGACATTGAGGTGACGGTTTCTTTGAGTGTTGCGATAGTCTTTTTTGTTTTGTTTGGTTTCATCTGGGGTAAATTTGATTCATGGTTTGCCTACTCGCCGGTGAGAAGTTCGCTGCGCCAACAGAAAAAACAAAACAAAAAGCTGACCAAAGAGCAACAAAAACTGACCAAAGAGGTAGAAGGGTTGCAAGGAGACATCAGCGAGATGAAAGAAAAAGAAGCTGCCCGCCCCAAACCTCCGCTCAAACAAAGAATTTTAGCTTGGTTTAAGCGCAAAAAAGACTAATTGTCATAATAACAAAAGGTAACAACTATGAACTGGCTTACAGACTTTGTCAGACCGAAAGTAAAGAAAATCACGGCAAAAGAGATTGCCGACAATTTGTGGACCAAATGCCCCAACTGCGGCCAAATGCTTTTCAACAAAGAGTTGGAAAAAAACAATTTTGTCTGCCACAAATGCGATCATCATTTGCGTCTGCCCATCAAAAAGCGTTTGGAGCTGTTGTTTGACAACGGCGAATATAAAGAAATTTTCTTGCCGAAGTTGAAAGAAGATCCGCTTAACTTTAAGGATTCGAAAAAATATACCGACCGTTTGAAAACATACCGCAAAAATACCGGTGATGACGATGCCATCAAGGTGGCACAAGGAGAAATCGGCGGCATAACATCCGTTGTGGCGGTGATGGATTTTGCCTTCATGGGCGGTTCCATGGGTATGGCGGTTGGTGAAGGCATTGTCAAAGCGGCTGAAACCGCCATCAAAAACAATTGCCCGTTGATAACGGTGACGGCTTCCGGCGGTGCGCGTATGCAAGAAGGTATGCTTTCTTTGATGCAAATGGCCAGAACCACGGCGGCGGTTAACATGGTCAAAGAAAAAGGCTTGCCTTATATTGTTATTTTGACCGACCCGACCACGGGTGGTGTTTCTGCCTCATTTGCCATGTTGGGCGATGTTCATATTGCCGAAAAAGGTTGTATGATTGGTTTTGCCGGTGCGAGAGTAATTGAGCAAACCATTCGTGAAAAATTGCCGGAAGGCTTCCAGCGTGCCGAATATTTGAAAGAGCATGGTATGGTAGACATGGTTGTCCGCCGTGCCGAAATGAAAAACGAGCTGGTGAAGGTGATTAGCATTTTGATGCACCAAAAACCAAAATTGAACACCTTGTCCATCACGGCCAGATAAATCAAAAAACAAAAAGAAAAAAGGGGCGCACAAGCGCTCCTTTTTTTGTGTCGAACGAGGCACTTCAGCCCCGTCCAAAAAAAGAGAGAGCATCGCGATACGCAGGGCACGGAAATCAAACTTTTGACGTCAAACACGCCGTGTTTGCGCGGCACGGAGAAAAAACTTTTGGGATCAAACGTCCTACGTTTGTTAGGGGTTTATTAAAGAATATGTGACATAATCTTTCATATTCAGAAAAAATTTTGAGGAAGAAGATGCTGAGCTTAAAACACGTTGCCATAAGTTCTTTTAATGAAAACTTAGCTTATGTTCACAGAGATTGTGATGCTTATAAGATAGATGACATTCGCTCGTTGACCAAAGTTGAAATTCACGGCGGTGTCAAGCCGGTTTTTGCCTTTTTGCAAGTGGTTGATGATGATGAGCTGGTCAAACCCAACGAGATTGGGTTGAACAACGAGGCCTTTGAATGCATCAATCTGCCGGAAGGTGCCAACGTCACCTTAACCATTTCTTCCCCGCCGCCGAGCTTGGCTTCAATCAAACGCAAAATTGCCGGCAACATTTTGAGCTCGGGCGAATATAGTGCCATTGTTAATGACATTGCCTCCAAGCGCTATTCCAACATGGATATTGTCTCATTTCTGGTGGCGAGCGGTTCTTTTATGACCGCGCCTGAGGTTTTGTCTTTTACCGAGGCTTTGGTTGGGGACAATACCCTGCATTGGGACAATGACAACATTGTGGTTGACCACCACTGTTTAGGCGGAATCCCCGGCAACAAAACCGACATCATCATCACCGCAATTGTGGCGGCTTATGGCTTGCCCATGCCCAAAACGGCTTCACGCTCGCTGACCTCCTGCGCCGGCGTGGCCGATACCATGTCTGTTTTGGCCAATGTTGATTTGGATGAAGAAGAACTGCGCCGAGTGATAAAAGAAACCCGCGGCGCCATTGTCAATTATGAGAGTTTGTCGATTGCCGAGGTTAACAAGCTGGTTTCTTCGGTGGAAAGAAACATTGGTTTAACCCAGTTGCATCACATTGCCGCCTCCATTTTGGCCATCAAACTGGCGGCCGGGGTCACGCATTTGGTGATAGATATTCCGGTCGGACCCAACTCCCGCATCAAACGCACCGGCGAGGCCATGAGATTGCGCAAATTGATAGAATATGTGGGTGATATGCTCTCGATAGAGATTGACGCGGTGATAACTGATGGCAGTGAGCCGATAGGAAACGGCGTCGGCGCCGTGCTGGAAGCCCGAGATGTGATGAAGGTTTTGCGCAACAAAGAAGATGCCCCGCAAGATTTGAAAGAAAAAGCTTTGTTCTTGGCGGGAAGAATTTTGGAATTTGACCCCAAACTGCGCGGCGGACAAGGCTACCATGTGGCCAAAGAGATTTTGACCTCAGGCCGAGCTTTGGAAACCATGAACAAAATCATTCATGCTCAAGGCAAAGCCCCGCAACCGCAACTTGGGCATCTGACCCGTGATATTGTTTCCAATATCTCCGGCGTGGTGGAGAGCATAGACAACGAGCGTATTAACAAAATCGGCGTTATGGCCGGAGCTTCGCAATACCCCGGCGCCGGATTGGATTTGTTGAAAAAAGTGGGCGACAAAGTGGAGCAGGGCGAAACCTTGTATCGCATTCACTCGGTCAACTCCACCGATTTTGCCTTTGCCAACAGCATGGTCGACGGCTATACCGGATATGAAATCTCGGGTCGAAGCAAATATTAAAAAAACTTTCAAAAAAATTTGCTTGCCCTATTGCATCGCCTGTTTTGTCTTCCTATATAGATTAATAGCAAAATTAAACACCAGTTTAACAAAGGAAAATAAAACATGAGCAATAAAGTAATTGGTATTGACTTGGGTACAACCAACTCCTGCTTTGCCGTTATGGAAGGCGGAGAAGCCAAAGTTTTGGAAAACTCTGAAGGCGCCAGAACAACTCCTTCAATGGTTGCATTTACGGATACGGAACGCTTGGTCGGTTATCCGGCAAAACGTCAGGCCGTAACCAACCCGGAAAATACTTTGTTTGCAATCAAACGTTTAATCGGTCGTCGTTATGATTCTCCGGAAGTTCAAAAAGACAAAAGCATTGTGCCGTATAAAATTGTTCCCGGTGACAATGGCGATGCCTGGGTAGAAGTTAAAGGCCAAAAATATGCTCCGTCACAAATTTCTGCCATGATTTTGCAAAAAATCAAAGAATATGCCGAGAGCTATTTGGGCGAAAAAGTTGAAAAAGCCGTTATTACCGTTCCGGCATATTTTAACGACTCTCAACGTCAGGCCACAAAAGATGCCGGTAAAATCGCAGGATTAGATGTTTTGCGTATCATCAACGAGCCGACAGCTGCTGCTTTGGCTTATGGTATGGATAAAAAAGCATCCGGCACCATTGCGGTTTATGACCTTGGCGGTGGTACATTTGATATTTCCATTTTGGAAATCGGTGACGGCGTATTTGAAGTAAAATCCACCAACGGTGATACCTTCTTGGGTGGTGAAGATTTTGACCGCCGCATTTTGGACTATTTGGTTGATGAATTTAAGAAAGAAAACGGTATTGATTTGAAGAACGATCGTTTGGCTTTGCAACGCTTGAAAGAAGCTGCTGAAAAAGCTAAAATTGAGTTGTCTTCAACCACCCAAACCGAAATCAACTTGCCGTTCATCACGGCTGATGCAACCGGCCCGAAACACCTCAACATCAAATTGACCCGTGCCAAATTGGAAGACTTGGTTGCCGACTTGATTGAAAAAACGGTTGAACCTTGCAAAAAGGCCTTGGCTGATGCCGGCTTGAAAGCCAACGAAATCAGCGAAGTCATCTTGGTCGGTGGTATGACTCGTATGCCGAAAGTTCAAGAAAAAGTTAAAGAGATTTTTGGTAAAGAGCCGCACAAAGGCGTTAACCCGGATGAAGTTGTGGCTGTTGGTGCCGCAATTCAAGGCGGTGTCTTGATGGGCGATGTTAAAGACGTCTTGCTCTTGGATGTTACCCCGTTGTCTTTGGGTATTGAAACCTTGGGCGGTGTCTTCACTCGTTTGATTGACAGAAACACCACCATCCCGACCAGAAAATCTCAAGTTTTCTCAACGGCTGAAGATGGTCAAACCGCTGTGACGATTCGCGTCTTCCAAGGTGAACGTGAAATGGCTGCCGACAACAAATTGCTTGGCCAATTTGACCTGGTTGGCATTCCGCCAGCACCGCGTGGCATGCCGCAAATTGAAGTAACCTTCGATATTGATGCTAACGGTATTGTGAACGTATCTGCAAAAGATAAGGCCACCAACAAAGAGCAAGCCATCCGCATTCAAGCCAGCGGCGGTTTGTCTGATGCCGATATTGAAAAGATGGTTAAAGATGCTGAAGCCAACGCTGAAGCCGATAAAAAACGCAAAGAGTTGGTAGAAGCCAAGAACCAAGCCGAGGCTTTGGTTTTGAGCACCGAGAAGACCTTGAAAGAACACGGTGACAAAGTATCTGCCGCAGAAAAGAGCAAGATTGAAGAAGAAATCAAAACTTTGAAATCTGCTTTGGAAGGTGACGATATTGACAACATCAAAGCCAAGACCGAAAGCCTGATGCAGGCTTCTTTGAAGCTCGGTGAAGCTATGTACAAACAAGCTGAAACCGCTCAAAGCACAGCTAGTGCTGCCGGTCCGGAAGCTGAAGAGAAGAAGGACGAAAAGGTTGTCGATGCAGACTTTGAAGAAGTTAAATAACAACTTTTCATGAACAAAAGAAAAACCCCGTCATTTTGGCGGGGTTTTTTGTTGGATGTAAGAGCAAATTATTCATATTGATTGTCGCGTTTCATCGGCATGGATGTATTTCCGTTGCGAGGGCGACGCTCGCCGGAATTTTTATCCAAATTAGCGCGGCGATAAGGTCTGTCGGCAGATTTTGCGCTCCCTCTGTCTGCAAAAACTTTGGAACGACTATCAGTGCGCGGGCGACCGGTTTTTGCCCCTTTCAATTCTTGCAAGCGTTTTTGGGCATGATCTGTCGGGCGCGGCATTTTTTCTGCCAACTTGGCTTTCAGCTCTTCCGGCAAATCGGTCAATTCGGAAAGCCTGGGCGGGTTCACCATTTTGACCTCGGGGTCGTTTAAGCAAGCCAGCATCAGTTTGGCTTTGAAGATGTTGTTTTTAATATCGCCGAAGCAAATTTCCGGCCCGTTTTTCTTGGCCTGAGCCACAATTGCGGCAAAAACCTCATCGGAAGGAACATTGCCGCTGTAACCTCTGACCACCACATCTGTTTCTCGGCGGTAAGTGATATCGGCGTCAAACTCGCCGGTCTGAGCTTTTTCGGCGCTATCAAAAACCTTAAAAGCAAGTGCAGAAGTCTGAGCCGGTTTATATTCTTGCACAATTTTGTTGTTTTTCTTGCCCCAATCTTGCCAAGAAGACAGGCTTTGCGCTTTCCAGCCGGAAGCTATGTTTTCAGCTTGCGGTGTCGGACTGCGGGTAAGAGCCGGCTCGGCATTTTCAATTTCATCAACATTCAAAACATTTGGCTTGTCGGCAGTTTCAGCTTCCGGAGTCTGATTTTGCGGATGAGAAACAATTTCTTGAGAAACAAGATTTTGTTCATGAGTATGCTCATCATCTTCCTCTTCAAGAAAACTGATTGTTGTGGGTTGAGGTTTGTCTTGTTTAGGCTCGGCAAGATTTTGTGTGTCAACCGGCGCGGTGTTTTCAGGCATATTTGGGGCAGAATCTTCAGCGGCGGAAGATTGTTCTTGCTGAGGCGTGGCTTGAGATTGTTTATCATATTCTTGCTTGAGAAGTGCCAATTTTTGCAAAGTTTCTTGCACAACCGAAGATGAAGCAAATTTTTCATCTTGCAGATAATTTTGCCAAAATTTCACTTCTTCGGCGCTGGGTTTCCATGTTCCTTTGCAAATATCATCAAGGCGATAAAACAAGATTCGCCCGTAGAAAGCCTCTTGTTCAGATTTTTGTTTTTGCGGATTTTCTAAGTTATATTGTTTGCTTTGATCAAAGCATTTGGTCAAAAATTTGGCATCGGAATTAGGAAAACTCTGAAACGCGTTTATCAAAGTTTGCCAATCATTATCTTTGATGAGTTGGCTTTTTTCCCGCGCCACAAAACGCACAAAATCGGCAATTTTCTGGCGTTCGGAGATTCGAATATTTTCCGAGTTTTCGGTCAAGGGCATATCCATTTCATCTTGAATATCGGGAATATTTTCTTTGAAGAGCTTAAAAATTTTGTTGTTGTCAAAATCCAAATAGCGCTCAGAGCGGATATATTCATCTTTCTGCACCTTGGCATCGGCTTTTTGAATTTCTTCCAAAGAAAAATCGTTTGAACTGAATAACCACCATTTGTCAATATTTTGAGCATCGCGTTTTGTCAAAGCCAGATGGTCATCCAAAAAAGCACGCAGTTGTTGAGAGCAATAATTGCCAAACTCTTTGCTTTGGTGGAGGGCGGCCATGGCCGAACCTTCACCTTTTTCTTTATCCAAGTCGCGGATGGCCTTATAAATCTCATAAGGCGATTTTCCGATTAAAGATTTTGCAAATTCTTCCATATCTGTTTCCGTCATGGTTTTATCCTATCTTCCTTCTTGATTTTGGCGAGCATAGCTTTGAGCCAAGTTTTCCATATTTTGACGAACATCTTTACCCTTGCCTTCAATGGTTGCTTGTTCAAGCGGTTTGTCTTCCACCAGATATTGGTTCAAGTCGACAATATCAACTTTGCTGTTTGGTTTTTGATATTTGTCTTTTAAAACCGGATTTAAGGAAATGTCTCTGGAGGCATCAGCCACAACATTATCCTTTTTGATAAAATGCGGAATATATTTGGTAAAGTGAGACAAGGTAATTTTGTTAGCAAAATTATCTTTAGATAAGTTGCTTTGCATCAAACTTTGACGAGCTTCCATGACCACACAGGCTTTGTCACGACTATCGGTCATTTGTTTGGTTTTATAGTCGGTCAAAATCGGTTTTCCGGAAGCGGTCACGGTTGTGTTACCGGGAACATTATCGGCAATCACCTTATCCAAATCGGCTCGGCGTTGGAGCAAGAATTGGTTCATGTCTTTTTCCGGAGCTTTGGCTTTGCGCTCTTCTTCCACGCGGGCGCAGTAGTCTTTCCAAGCCTTATCTTTGCCGGCTTCCATATTTGGGGTCACGCCGTAAACAATTTTATATTCATCCAACAGAAGTCCTTTATTGGGGTCTTCTTTGGGTTGTTGTTTTGTTTCTTGAGGTTTTTCCGGCAGAGTAGGTGTTACGGCCGGCGTTTCTTCCGGTACGACTGTTTTTTGGGCAGGAGCTTTGTCTTTGCGCAAAATCTTATCAAAGAAGCTACCGATTCTTTCTTTGAGCGATTTTTTCGGCTGTTTGGTCACAATGCCGACCATACCCAAGCCCAAATCTGTTTTGTTTCTGACCATGCCATAGTCTTCAACGGTTTTTTGCGTAACATGTTCAACAACCTTTTGTTCAAAAGCGCCGTCATGGTTGGCATAGGTGGTATATTGTGTGCCTTCATGCGAATGCACGGCAGTCCCGTTGGCATCAATCTTGGCATTAAAGCCCAACACACCGTCATTTTGGTGCGGGTTGCTGGCTACATGCCCCACTTGGTTGATGTCGTTAATATGATTATCAATCTGTTGAAAGGCTTTGATGGATTCCGGGGTGATATTCACACCGTCCCCATTCACGCTGCCGGCCAAAGTATTGACGCTGTCTTGCGAAATGCCGGTGGTTTGGCTCCATTCGGCACCCAAAACTTTGTGGTTGGCCATAGAGTGAACATCCGCCCCGCCCTGAACGTGAAGCAGGTTGTTGTCGGCAGTTAAAGCACCGGCATCATGAGCGGCCAGCAAATAACGATACGGGTTAATATCTGTTCCATGTTCGGCATTATAAGCATTAATGGCATCAACGCGTTGTTGCAATAAATCCGGATTGTCATTATACCAAGAATTAAGAATGCGTTGAGCGCCTTCAACATAACCATCTTTATAAACGGTAACGGTTTCTTTTTCGACGGTTCTTTCAATATGTTCTCCGGTTTTTTCTTCATGTTGGAAAATGGTGTTATCTTGGAAATGGTCGTTAAAGAGATTGATTCCGGCATTAGCTAAATAACGTCCGCCTAAACCGGCAACAACGGTAACAGCAGTTTGTGCCACAGCCCATCCGGCAGATTCGGCCGTGCTTAATCCGGCTTTTTTCGAGTCTTTGTAGTTGGTGATGATACCGGTTCCGGCACCGATAGTCAAAGAGCCATAGCCCAGAGCGGCAGCAACCCCGGGGTTACCGGTTGCAGCAAAGCCGAGAGCTGCGGCGCCCATTACCGTGGTGGCCATGGAAGCTAAGTTGCGAGGTTCTTTCACAAATTGCAACAAACCGGCTTTTTTGCCTTCTTTTTTGCGTTCTTTGCGCCAATGACGATATTTGCGGATAAGCATGCCGGCGGCAAGAGTTGTACCGATAGCCGCACCGGCAACCTTATTCAGCCCCATCGTTGCGGCGGTTAAAGAAGCATCAGATGCGGCAACTGTAGCCACGGTTGTAATTGCGCCGGAAACCAATAAAGCAGACAAACCGCCCATGGCCGTACGTCTGAGCATTTCTTTACGAATTTGTTTTTTATCAATTTTATCGGTGCGGTCTTGAGCGCGTTTGTCATATTTATCCACGCCATTGATAACCTTCAAAACAACGGCTTTATCACGACCCACTTTTTGCGCCATGCGGTTAGCCAAGCCGGCGGTGTCATTCACTGCGGCATCAATACCGCTTTCATAACCCTGATGAGAAATCGTCATCGGTTTGTTGATGTTGCGCAAATCTGTTAAGAAATCAGCCAAATATTGTTTGTTGGTAAATTGGTCTTTTTTCTCTTCCGCACCTTGCACGGTTTTGTCGGCAACATGAAAAGCATACAAGGTATTGGGCAAAATTTCGCTGATACCGTCTTGAATTTCTTGCTTGCTCGGTTTTTTGTCGGCAGTCAAATTTTGCACAATATAGTTTTGCTTGGTCAGATTAACAACCGATTCAAGTTTAGAATCTTTGGCAATTTTATAGCCTTTTTGCCAAGTAGCTTGGGATTGCCCCTTTTCGTCCACAAACTGAGGCTCAATTTGGCCTTTTTCATCCAAGAACTTGAAGTTGGAAGCCAAAGCATAAGCCTCATCATTGAGCTCAACATCAGCCGCGTCTTTTTGCAAAGCATCAAAACGGGCATCAAGTTCGGGGGCATCATTTTCGGTGATATTTTCAATGTTCCATTCGCTGTCATATTCTTTGATAATTGGCTCAAGAATTTGCGAACGAACGGTAGAAATATTTTGTTTTATTTCTTGCAATTTTTGGTCATTGCCGAGATATTTTGTTCGGGCATCAAACATAATGTTGTAGCCTTCATAAGTATCGGCAATGTTGGTCACATCGGCAAAGAACAAACCATAGCCTTGAGCGGCTTGAGCGGTCAAGTCGTCAATTCTTTCTTCCAATTTGGAAATATCGGCTTTTTGGGCAGAAACATTGGCTTTGGAATCTTTTTTCAAAGTATCGGCAACTTCTTGCTGTTTTTTATCATAAAGTTGCCCCAGCATTTTGGGTGGGGTCACCATAAAAAGCTCTTGATTATGGAGCATTTTATCCGCCACGGCATTTTCATAAGCCTGAGTTTCTTTATGAGAGAGGGGGCGCAGTTTGCCAAGCTCTTCAATGGCATTTTCCGGAGATTTGATGCCGTTATTATAAGAAGCATCGGAGATATATTGCAAATCTTTGAGGGCTTCCAATTTAACTCTGTCAAGCCAAAATTCATTCGTATCGGAATTGGCACTTCTATCGCGATATTCACCAATGTCTTGCGGAGCATCATCAACAACTTCAATTTGATCGGCCAGAGAGTTTATATCGGCTTGTTGCTCATCTCCATTAATATTAAGCATTTCTCTTTGCTTTTTGAGTGTTGCAATTTTTTCGAGTGCTTTCTGAGCTTGCGGAGTATAACCATAAGTATTTCCTTGATACTCTTTACCAAAGGTTTCAATATATTGTAGCATGGATTCTAAAGCATTTTCATCAACATCAAGAATCCCGTCGGCAAAATCTTGAATATCTTTTTGAGCTTGAAGAACCGATTCTTCAAATAAATCATTATGAACATTTTTAAAATCGGGATTATTTTCTTGTAAGATATCTTTATTTTCAACCTCATCAGGTGAGCTTAAATAAACCTCAAAGGAATGCAAAAGGGAATCTAAATCTTCTTTAGAATATTTTCTGTTTTGAGTATCAGCCATCATTTTTTCTCCCAACAGGGTTCTCATATAATATCATCATACAACAAAAAAGACGTATTGACAAACATTTTGTCTAAAAAATCTAACTTTTAATAAAAATATAACGGCAAATGCTTAATTTTTGCTAAAAATACTTGCTTTCGGCAAACAAAAAACCTAAATAAAGGGTAAGTTAAAAAAACACAAATCATGAAGCTAAAAAAATGAGTACAGAAACAGACTATTACGAACTGTTGGAAGTTTCCAAAACTGCAAGTGCCGATGAGATAAAAAAGTCTTATCGTCGGCTGGCCATGAAATATCATCCGGATTTGCATCCCGGAGATAAAGAAGCGGAAACAAAGTTCAAAGAGATTAACGAAGCCTACGAGGTTTTGAAAGATGAACAGAAGCGGGCAGCTTATGACCGCTACGGGCATCAAGCCTTTACCGGCGGCATGAACGGCGCCGGCGGCAATCCGTTTGGCGGTTTTGAGTTCAATTTTGGTACCGGTGGTTTTTCCGATGTCTTTTCCGACATTTTTTCCGAGTTTATGGGCGGCGGCAGAAGACAGAGCAATCCCAATGCGCCGGAGCGCGGTTCAGATTTGCGTTATAATTTGGACATCACGTTGGAAGAAGCCTTTTCCGGCGTGGAGAAAGAGATAAAAATTCCCACCACCAAAGTTTGTGAAGCCTGCTACGGACATGGCACGGCAGACGGCAAAGAAGCCGATATTTGCCCGGATTGCAAAGGCAGCGGCAAAATCAGGCGTCAGCAAGGTGGCTTTTTCGTGGTTGAAACCACTTGCCCCAAATGCGGCGGCACCGGCCGTATAATCAAAGACAAATGCAAGGCATGCAAAGGCCAAGGTTTCATTGCCAATGAAAAATCCTTAAAAGTGAAGATTCCGGCCGGTATAGAAGATGAAACGAGGATGCGCATTGTTGGCGAGGGCGAAGCCGGCCTGCGCGGTGGAGAAAACGGCGATTTATATGTTTTCATCAATGTGAAAGACCACAAGCTATACAGCCGTGAGGGCGGCAACTTATATGCGGCCGTTCCCATCTCAATGACCACGGCGGCGCTGGGCGGAAAAATTGAAATTCCGGCCATAGACGGTGAGAAAATAGAGGTAGATATTGCCGCCGGCACTCAAACTGACCAAGTGGTTAAAATCAAAGGAAAAGGCATGCCGATTATGCGTTCAACCAGACGCGGCGATTTGTTCATCAAATTGCGGGTAGAAACGCCGGTCAACTTGACCGACAGGCAAAAAGAGCTGCTGCAAGAGTTTCAAAGCATAAGCCAAGAAAACGCCTGCCAGCCCGAAGCCAAAGGCTTTTTTGATAAAATCAAAGATTTGTTTGTAGCATAAAAAAACGAAAAGCGCTGATTAAAACGGCGCTTTTTTTGTAACAAGAGAACGGTCTAACTTTTGCGGTCAAGCAGACTTTATTTCATTTTATTCAAACAAGGCAGGGAAACACCGCCAAGAAAAGGAGAGCATCGCGGTCCGCAAGGCTCAGGCAGAGCGGCAATCAAACTGATGCGGTCAAGCTGGCTTCATTTTTAATTTTATTCAAACAAGGCAGGGAAATGCCGTCAAGAAAAGGAGAGCATCGCGGTCCACGGGCCTCAGGCAGAGCGGCAGTCAAACTGATGCGGTCAAGCTGGCTTCAGCTTGCTTGGTTCGAATACCGCCGATAAAAGTAAATATAAAAAAAGAGTTCTCTGCAACAAGCAAAGAACTCTGGAATTGGCGCGCCCTGCGGGCTGGAGGAAAAAATAATCTCCGGTGGAGATTATTTTAACGACAGGCGAAGATTTGTTAGTTTGGAGGCAAGCGAGAGCGCAGGCGAGAAACGTTACAAATCAAGTGACCGCAGCGAGTTAGTGTTAAAAAAACACTTACGAGCCAGAGCGAACCTTGGTTCGAATACCGCCGATAAAAGTAAATATAAAAAAAGAGTTCTCTGCAACAAGCAAAGAACTCTGGAATTGGCGCGCCCGGCGGGATTCGAACTCACAACCTTCTGATCCGTAGTCAGATGCTCTATCCAATTGAGCTACGGGCGCATTATCTGACAACAGAGAACTTAATACAGCGAAATATTTTTTTTTGCAAGTAAAATTTTCATAAATTTAAAAGAATTTTAATCTATTTTTTTTATTCTGCATTCAACAAAGAAATATGTTTTGTTTCAAATTATTATTTATGCCTTGTTTTTTTGATAAAAAAATCTTTACAAAGAAGAATAAAGGTGTAAAAAAAATTATGAACAATTTTTACAAAAGGTACTTGGTTAGATGAAAAATATTGCAATAAAATTATCCATAGCTTCTCTGGCTGTTTTAGCATTCGGAGGATGTTCATATTCATCAGATGCGCTTTTCCCGTCTTTGATGGGGGTTGATTCTTCAGAAGAAGTCCCCGCTGTTAATACGGCAGAGGTCAAAAGCGGAGACATTCCTGAGTTAGGAACCACCAATTTTCAACCTTTAGAAATTTCTGAAGGAGGCAACACCGGTACTTTTGTCGGTCAAAAAGTTGTCACATTCAGAAATGAGCTGGCTCAACTTCAAGAATCCATTCGCAAACATAATGAAGAATTGCAAAAGATTCGCGCATCCGTCATCAACAATGCATTGCAATATCACAAATTGATTGGCACCATTGAAGCCAAATTGCAAGTCGGCACCACGCCGGGCAACCCGCAAATGTTTGGCATGTTGCAAGGGGCACAAAACAACATTCAGGTTATGAATGCCAACACCATTGCCTTGAACCAATTGGCCACCCGCATTGCCAGCGATGCCGCCATGACCAACTATTTGTTGGATTCCATCCGCGCCGCATATAGCGTATCCGGTGCCGTTGATGAAGATCACCGTCAGTTGCGCATTTTGGAAAACGAGACCAACCAAACCTCCATTTTAATCGGCAGCTTGTTGCAAGAGGTGAATTCCGATGCTGAACGTCAGTTGCAATACATTGAAACCGCCCGCAACTACATTGTGGATTTGAACACAGCCATCAAAGCCGGCAGCTATGGTGTCAGCAATGTTCCTTTGCCGGGTGCATCTTACACCAACGCTTCGGCCACCCAATTTAGCGCCAAATCTTCTCAATCATCGGGTTCGCCGTTGTTTGTGGCCAAGTTCAACAAATCAGACGTTAAATATCACGATGGTTTGAAACAAGCCGTGAGCAGTGCTGTTTCCAGAAAACCGGGAGTGATGTTTGAGGTTGTTGCCGTTTCTCCGGCCAATGGAAATGCTTTGACCAAAAACTCGGCTCAAAACAATGCCACCCAAATCTTTCAAGAGATGGTTGAAATGGGCGTTGGTCCGGAAAGAATCAGCCTGAGTTCCAAAACCAGTGCTGCAGCCAATTCAGCCGAAGTTCAAATTTACGTGAAATAAAGCAAAATGAGCTATAAAATGCCCTGCCGTCAAAAGCAGGGTATTTTTATTTGAGGAAAAAGCGATGACCGCCGCGCAAAAGTTAAAAGATGAGTTGCAAAATCTGGCAGATGAACAAAAAGCCAAACATTTGTCAAAGTTTTTTAAAACCGGCAAAGGCCAATATGCCGAAGACGACAAGTTTTTAGGCATCAATGTTCCGGTTAATAAAAGCCTTGTCAAAAAATATTATAAATACATTGCGCCGGCAGATATGGCCGAGATGTTGCACAGCCCGTGGCATGAATATCGCTTTGCCGCCTTGCAGTGCATGGTGCTGCAGTATGAAAAAGCAGATGATGAAAAGCAAAAAGCGCTGGTGGAAATCTATTTGAATAATCTGAGCGGCATCAATAATTGGGATTTGGTCGATTGTTCGGCTCATAAAATTATCGGGGCTTGGGCCGTAAAGAAACAAGAGCTGAGCCAAATTGAAAATCTGGCCGATTCGCATAATTTATGGCAAGAAAGAATTGCGGTTGTGGCAAGTTGGGCTTTTATCAAGAACAAACAATATGATTTGACATTGAAATTGGCCGTAAAATTCATCAATCATGAACATGATTTGATGCACAAAGCCGTTGGCTGGATGTTGCGTGAGGTGGGCAAACAAAACAAACTTGCTTTGACCGATTTTTTGGATATTTATGCCGCAAAGTTGCCGCGCACAACCTTGCGTTATGCCATTGAGCGATTCCCAAAGGCGGAAAGAGAAAAATATATGCAAAAAAAATAGGAATAGTGAGGAGCTATTCCTATTTTGTAATGAGAAAATATTTTACATATAAGGCCAACCGATAACTTGGGTGATGACCACTTTTTCTTTATCCAGATTCATTGCCTCGGCCACTTTGTCCATATCCACATAGCCGCGCACCACGTTGTTCAAACCGCGGCTGGCACAATAAAGCCCCACATTTTGATAAGCGGCGGCCGCATTCATCGAGGCATTTTTTACATCATTACCGGTAAAAATCAAGGTAATGGGAGCTTCTTTGGTGTAGTCTTGCAAATTAATATATTGAGAAACATTGTCATCGGAAACAAATTTCAAAGTATTTTCGGGGGCTATATATTTCCAAATAGCGCCGGCTTTAATCACATAGACATTAAGGTCTTGTTTGTTTTGAGAAGTCGGAATGGTGCGTTTACCATCGTGAGAAATTCCCCAAGCCGCATAAAGAATATTGCTCAAATCTTTGTCTTCAACCGCTTTCGGGCTAAATTCGCGGGTGGTTTTGCGTTGCGAGATAGCTTCCATCAAAGGCATACCGCCGGTAGTGTCCGGAGCGGGCAGTTTAATATCTTCAACGGCCAAAGCCGGAGTTGCGGCAAGTAAAAAGGCCGCGAGTAAAATCTTTTTCATTAAAAATATCCTCCTTGTTTTTGTGTTTTAATAAAAATATCTTAGTGCAGAGAAATAAAAATAAAAGCAAAAAAAGCACAAAGAGAGATAATTGGCCGATATAAGCACAAATCAAGCCATAATCGGTGGAAAAAGTTGTATGTAAGCCTCAATCCAAGGTATTTTTATAGGCTTTGACGGTGAAAAAGGTGATAACACTCATCAAAATCAAAAGCGGCCACAGGTCGGGCAAAATTTCTGCCCAGCCGGCACCTTTGAGCATAATGGCGCGGGTAATGCGGATAAAATAAGTGAGCGGGAACATATCCGCCAGAGCCTGCGCCCACAAAGGCATACCGTCAAACGGAAACATAAATCCGGTCAAAAGCAGGCAGGGAAGCAGCACAAAAATGGACATTTGCAGGGCTTGGGTTTGGTTTTTGGCAATGGTAGAAATAAAAAAGCCCAAGGCCAAATTGCAAATGATGAACAAAAACATACAGACAAACAACACGCTCAAACTGCCGAATACCGGAATTTCAAACAGCAAATTGGCAATCAGCAAAATCAAGGTGGCTTGAAACATTCCGATAAAAATAAACGGCATGATTTTGCCAATCATAATTTCAAGCGGAGCCAAAGGCATAGACATCAAATTTTCCATAGTGCCGCGTTCTCTTTCTCGGGTCAGAGCCAGAGAAGTCATCATCACGCCGGTAAAGACCAAAACCATTCCGATAAGCCCCGGAACAATATTATATCGGGTAAATCCTTCGGGGTTATAAGATTTTTGCACCTGAATGGAGAAAGCCGGCGTGGCGTTGTTTTGCAAATAGGCCAAACTTCCGTTAAATTCTTTTTGTGCCACGGATTGATAAATGCCGTCCATGGCGCTGGTTGCACCGATAATGGAAACCGGGTCGGAGGCATCGGCTTGCAGCAAGAGTGTGGGGCGGTTACCGTGAATCACGTCTCGGGTAAAGTTCTCGGGAATGGTAATAACAAAAAGCACACGCCCCTGTTGCAAAAGTTTTTTGCCTTGTGCGTCGGAAGAAGCTTTGTGCGTGATGTTAAAATAATCTGACTTTTCAAAGGCGCTGACAATACTACGTGTCAAAAATGTATTATCGCGTGAGATAACGGCCGTGGACAAATGCTTGGGGTCCATATTAATGGCATAGCCAAAAAGCATCAACTGCATCACCGGCAGCATAATAATCATAATCAGTGTGGTTTTATCACGCTTCAGCTGAATAAACTCTTTGCGAATAAGGGCTCTTAAACGTTGGAAAGAAAAACGAAACATTTCAGTTCTCCTTTGCCTTGTTAAGATAATAGATAAACGCGTCCTCAAGCGAGGTTTCAATCTCTTTGCTTTGAAATTGAGCCAAAGTTTTTTGTGCTTCAATCAGCTTTTGCAGTTTTGTCGGATTGGTACCGCAAATGTGCAAATTTTCACCAAACAGAGCCATGGTGGCAATATCGGAATTATGTTCAAATTTTTGCCGCAACAACGGCACATCGGCACCGGATATTTCAAAGGTTTTGAGTTTGGTTTCGGCAATTACCTGAGCCACGGTTCCGCGCGCCATAATATTGCCGTAAGCAATGTAAATAATCTCATGGCATCTTTCCGCCTCGTCCATATAATGCGTGCTGACCAAAACGGTCAGCCCTTGGTTGGAGAGTTGGTTAATTTCGTCCCAAAATTCGCGGCGCGCTTTGGGGTCAACACCGGCGGTCGGCTCATCTAATAACAAAATTTCGGGCTGATGCAAAATACAAGCGGCCAGAGCCAAACGCTGCTTCCATCCGCCGGACAAAGTACCGGCCAGTTGGTTGGCGCGGTGAGTCAAATGCAGTTTTTCCAAAGCCTCGTCCACGCGTTGTTTCACATGGTCCATTTCATAAATATTGGTTACAAATTCCAAGTTTTCGCGAATGGTTAAATCTTCCCAAAAGCTGAATTTTTGCGTCATATAGCCCACTTTTTTGCGGATGAGATCGGTTTGGGTGCAAATATCATACCCCAAACACGTGCCTTCACCGTGGTCCGGTGTTAACAAACCGCAAAGCATTCGAATGGTGGTGGTTTTGCCGCTGCCGTTTGGCCCCAAAAAACCATAAATTTTGCCTTTGGGGACTTGCAAAGAAATATTGTTGACCACCACACGGTCGCCAAAGTGTTTGGTCAAATTTTTAACATCAATGGCCCATTTGGTCATGGCGGTCAATCCTTATGGTTACCGGTTGTCCGGGGTGCAGATTTTGTTTTTTGTCGGCAAACACGGCCTCAATCATATAAACCAGTTTTTCGCGGCTTTCCACGCTGTAAATAACCGGCGGCGTAAACTCGCTTTGTGTTGAGATAAAAGAAACTTTGGCTTCAAGCGGCATCCGGCACCCGTCGCAATTAATACTTAAAGGCATATTGAGTTTGATTTTGGGCAAGATTTTTTGCGGCACAAAGAAGCGGATTTTAACATTTTCGGGTGGCAAAATGGCCACAACCGGATTTCCGTTCGGCACAAATTCTCCCAGCCGGAAATAAACATCTTCCACTTGCCCGCCAACCTTAGATTTAACCAAATTATTTTCAGCTTGTTTTTTGATTTTAATCAAATTTTGTTTGGCAATTTCAATATCATTTTGCGCTGCTTTGAGCTCATCTTCTCGGGCAGATAATTTGGCCGATTCGAGCGAGGCTTCAAGCTCGGCCACTTTTTCTTTGGCGCTTTGATAATCTGCGGTTTTCTTGTCATAGTCCGACTTGCTGACAATATTGGTTTTGACCAAATTTTTGGCGCGTTTATATTCTTTTTCGGCATTTTCCAACAAAGCGTCAGCCTGTGCTTTTTGCTTGATGATGACTTCAAGTTCTTGCTTGCGTTTGCCTTTGCTCAAATTTGCCAAATTGGCATAAGCCTTATCAAGCTCATTTTGTGCCTGCACCAAGTTTGCTGACCAAATTTCATTATCAATGGCAAAAAGGTCATCGCCGATATCAATTTTCTGCCCTTTGCTCACAAATATTTCATCTAAAATACCTGAGGTGTATGGCGAAATATAAACATATTCACCTTCAACATAGCCGTTAAATTCATTATCCGATGACGGCGCGCAAGCAGACAAAAGAAGTAGGGCTGAAAAGATAAATTTTCTCATTTGTCCTCCTTTGCCGCATCAAGCACGGCATCGCAGTTTTGTGCCAAAGTTTTTTGAATGGCTTGCACCAGTTCCGGTGTATATTTTTGGATTCCCAAACGGCGGAATAACGATTCGCGGTGGATTCGAAACATCACCGCCTGCCCAAACAAACTATGCGTTAACAAAATAACCTTAAGGTCCGTATCGGCAACACCCAAGTCCTGCGAAATCAGCTGAGCAAAATGTTTATGCATCGGCTCAAACACTTCGGTGTAAAAATAGGTATATGCCTCGGAAGGATGAACCAATTCTTTGAGTAAGAGTTCAACTTTGGCATTTTGGGTTTTATCATCACAAAGAAAATATAAAAACTGCGACAAAATAAATTTCAGTTCTTCACGCGGAGATAGTGCCGAGGTAGGTTTATCCAAAGCCTTATCAATAAAATTTTGCTTAATGAAGAGTGACAAATTTTGAATGGCGGCATCATAAAGTTTTTGCTTGCTGCCGAAATAATAGTTAATGGAACAAAGGTTAACTTTGGCTTCTTTGGCAATATCGCGGGTGGAAACACCGTCCGGCCCATATTTTGCAAAAAGTTCGGAGGCTTTTGCCAGCAATTTTTCTTTGGTCGAGGTCATACCCATCTCCTTAAAGGAAAATTTTTAATATGAAATAAGTATAACACAAATAAAAAATTAAGTCAAACGTTTGAAATATTTTTAAAGTAAAAAAATAAAGGTCGGAGTTTTCCGACCTTTATCAAATCAGACCATGCTTAAAAAATCAGTTGCAGGCCGGTGTAGATGATGAAAGCCGCCAACCAAGCAATAAAGCATTGCAATAACACAATCGACAAAGCATAGCGTGTGCCGAGCTCTTTTTTAACCGTGGCAATGGCGGCCACACATGGGGTGTAGAGCAAAGAGAAAACCAAGAAAGAATAAGCGCTGAGCGGGGTTAAAATCGTCGGCAACAGTTCAATCTTGCCTTCAAGCAAAACACCAAGCGTGCTGACCACGCTTTCTTTGGCGGCAAATCCGCTCAAAAAGGCGGTAGACAAGCGCCAATCATCGATTCCAAGAGGTGCAAAAATCGGCGTAATCAGGCTACCGATACTGCTCAAAATGCTGTCCGCCGAGTTAGAAACCAAATTGAGGCGGCTGTCAAAAGAGCTTAAGAACCAAATGATGATGGTGGCCACAAAAATAATGGTGAAGGCTTTGGTGATGAAATATTTGGCCTTATAATAAATCAGGCGCCAAACATTTTTCAGTCCCGGCAGACGATAGTTTGGAAGCTCCATCACAAAAGGTACGGCCTCACCGCGAAAAACGGTAGATTTGAAAATGAAAGCCAAAACCAAACCAACCAAAATGCCCAAAACATACAAACTGATAATGACCAAAGTTTGATATTGAGCAAAGAAAGCGGCGGTGAGCAAAACATAAATCGGCAGCTTGGCGGTGCAACTCATAAACGGAGTGAGCATGATTGTCATCTTGCGGTCGCGTTCAGACGGAAGCGTGCGTGCCGCCATAATGGCCGGTACCGAGCAACCAAAACCAATCAGCATCGGCACAAAACTGCGGCCGGAAAGACCGAGCTTACGCAAGAGCTTGTCCATAAAGAAAGCCACGCGCGCCATATAGCCGCTGTCTTCCAGCAAAGAGAGAAAGAAGAACAATAAAACAATCACCGGCAAAAAGCTCAAAACACTGCCGACACCGGCAAAAATACCGTCAACCACCAGCGAGATAACCACCGGGTTCATGCCATAGTTTTGCAAACCAAGGCGCACTTCTTCTCCCAACATATCAATCAGTTTCTCGACCAAACCGGAAAGATAAGTTCCCATCGGACCGAAAGAAAGATAAAAGACCAAGGCCATCAGAAGCAGGAAAACCGGCAGAGCCGTCCATTTTCCGGTCAAAATGCGGTCAAATTTTTCGCTTCGGCTGCGTTCTTTGGTTTGCTCCGGCTTAAAGACACATTCTTGGCAAACTTGGCCGATAAAGGTAAAGCGCATATCAGCCATGGCGGCTTCTCGGTCCATACCGGAATCTTCTTCCATCTGCTCAACGATTTGTTCCAAAATATCGGTGTGGTCTTTATCCAAATGCAAGGCTTTGCGGATGGGTTCATCACCTTCGGTGAGTTTGGAAGCGGCAAAACGCAGCGGAATGCCGGCCGCGGCGGCATCATTTTCAATCAAGTGAATAATCGAGTGAATGCAGCGGTGCAAAGCGCCTTTGTCTTTGCCGTCGCTCGGGCAAAAGTCCACTCTGTCCGGCACTTCGCGATACCGTGCCACGTTCACAGCGTGTTCAATGAACTCATGCACAACCTCATCCTCGAGGGCGGCAATCCGAATCACCCGCACCCCCAGAATGGCGTCCAAGACGCTGATATCAATGCTCGCACC
>CALXPK010000007.1 GCA_944390265.1 uncultured Alphaproteobacteria bacterium
ATTTAAGGTCGATGGCTTTTTTTTTATCTTTGTCAAAAACCACGCCGATGGCGGTTTTGCCGGCGGCTTTAGCTTCGGCATATTCGGAAACCGGTCCGACACTCATGTCCGAATATAAGATAGCACCGGCGGCCGCAACGCATTGACCGGAAGCCGGATCCAAAACAAAGCCGGTTTCGCAGGTCGGAATAACCACCTTATATTTTTTGGCACCGGTAGAGCAGTCGGCATTAACCATCTGACATTCCTGACAAGAAAATCCATTGGGCAAATCTGTCGGACATTGAGCAAGCGAATATCCGGCACAAGAATTTTCTTCACAAGTTTTTTTGGCCACACAATTATTGCCGCTTACTTCAAAACCATCGGCGCAACTGTCGAGTTTATAGCGTTTCATGCCGGTAGAGCAATCAGCGCTGGTTGGCGTGCAAGAAGAGCAATTGCCGTTTTCCGGACAAGAGAGGAGCGGAAAAGCAGAACAAGAGTTTGCGGAGCAGACTTTGACGCAAGCTCCGTCTTGCAACGTGTAACCGGGATTACACTGGCCGATTTTGCAGCTATTATCGCCGCAGTTGGCATCGGCATCGGAGCATTCCGGACATTTTTCCATGCTGGCCACGTTAGCCGGTTTGGTATTGCAATTCTGAGAATATCCGGTGCAAGAAACATTGCGACAATCCTTAAAGCAAGTCATGCTATAAGTGGAAAAAGATGTACAAATTTGTCCGGAAGGAACAGAGTCTTCATATCCCAGAGCCGAACAATTGGTCGGCAGGCAAGAGCCGTTGCTCAGTTTGAAGCCGTTTTGGCAAGAAAGGAGCTTATAGCGAGATTTATCACTCGGGCAAGAGGAACAATTGGCATATTCGGGACAAGAATATAAAGGATAATCGGAGCAATCAGGCTGATTATAATTTCCCTCAATGGTGTCAAAGTCAGATATGCCCAAATCATCATCATATTCGGGCAAAAAGGTTGTCTTGGCCAATTGAAAAGCCGAACCGGAAGCAAAATTTGCACCGGAAACATCAAAAGGCACGGAAGCCTGAGCCAAGTTTGCCGTTATGGAAAAATAACCGGTTAGAAGAGCACAAAAGGCCAGACGAAAAAAAGTTTGGGCGAGCATAACGCATCTCCTAAAAAATATAATCATAATTCATTTTACAATATCACAAAACTTATTGCAATTGAAAAGAGGCAAGCCCCGAATCAATGTCCGAGGAGGCATCAAAGTTTGTCATATTTAGCCATAATTTGCGCACTGTTTTTCAAAGCCCAAGCCTCTTCGTTGGACAAGTCCGGCAACAAAGATTGGTGTGCGCCGGTTTTATCAATAATGGTGGGGAGAGAAAGACAAATGTTTTTCTCGCCGTAAACATCTTCTTGCAGGGTAGAAACCGTCAAATCGGCCTTTTGGTTTTTGACAATGGCCTCAATGATTTTGGTGAGTGAGGCGGCAATACCGTAATAAGTGGCCTTTTTACCGCGATAGATTTTGAAGCCGGCATCAATCACTTCGGCCGCAATTTCTTTTTGTCTGTCAGCGGAAATCGGTTTGCCGATACGTTGCGCATAGGAGAGGATTTTTTCACCGCCAACGGTGGCCGTTGACCACGAAGCCAAAGATGAGTTGCCGTGCTCACCCATCACATAAGCATGAATGGA
This sequence comes from uncultured Alphaproteobacteria bacterium, assembly GCA_944390265.1. Lineage (GTDB taxonomy): Bacteria > Pseudomonadota > Alphaproteobacteria > RF32 > CAG-239 > CAJLXD01. The sequence continues at coordinate 1,666 of CALXPK010000007.1, forward strand.
GTTTGGCGCCACATTGAGTTCCTCGGCCAAAATGGCACGGAAGCGTGCCGTGTCCAAAACCGTACCCGAGCCGATAACGCGCTCTTTGGGAAATTGAGAATAATCCAAAACGGCTTTGGTGATAACGTCAACCGGATTGGTGGCAATGACAATAATCGAGTTTGGCGCATATTTCACAATATCCGGCACAATTTTTTTCATAATGGCTTTGTTGCTGTCAAGAAGCTCCAGTCTATCGCCGTTCAAAGATTTTTGCGCATCCACCGTGATGACCACAATATCGGCGTTTTGCAAGTTTTCATAACCGCCGAAATAAACCTTGCAGGGGCTGGTGAGTGCAGCGGCGTGCAACACATCCAAAGCCTCGGCCTCGGATTTAACTTCATTAAGGTCAACCAAAACAATCTCATTGGCCAGAGCTTTCAAAACCAGCGTATAAGCGGTGGTACTGCCGACAAAACCGGCGCCGATAATTCCGACTTTCATTTTTTATCTCCTTACAAATATCCATTTTGAGCATATCATAACGCAGATTGGTTAAAAAAAGATAGCCAAGAAAAGAAAAATCTTTTATCCTTAAATTTGAGGAGAAAAAGATGAAAATTGTGGTCAAAATATTGGATGAAAAAGCAAGTTGGGTGCATCAGTTGAATGTTTATCAAGGCTATCATCAAAAATATGCCGCATTTTATCCGGCAGAAAATTTCTTTTATCATCCGTATCTGTTGGAAAAATTTTCACAATCAAATCTGAGCAAGGAAGAATTAAAAGAGATTGAAACTTATTTTAAGCTCAAAATTTATGATAAAGAAAAGTTAGAACAAGCAAAGAAAATTGTTGAAGAAAAAGCCGTTCCTTTTGTGGCGGCAAAAAATGATTTGTTGCAAAACCTGCCGATAAAACATCCGGAAATTTTAACTATCAATTTATCAGCCGCCATGAGCGGCGGATTTTATAATACCGACAAAAATGAAATAACCATTAGTCCGCAATGCGTCACGCCAAACTTTATGCCGCTATTAATCACCCACGAGTTCACGCATATTTGCGTAGAAGATGATGTGAAAAAATATCACCTGCCGCATTTGGCCAAAGAAAGATTGGTCAGCAAAATTTGTGCGGAAGTATTGGGCTTTGATGACCACAATTCTATTGGAGACAAAAGTATAGATAAGTTTTTGACTAAAGAAAATTTAGAAAACAACTATATTCAGATTTTGTCTAATATACAGTCCTTTTATCAAAAAAGAGAGTTGAAAAAACTCAAAAATTATAATATGATAAAATAAAAAAGAGGTGTATCATGGAACTGAATCAATATGTTGAAGGCCTGGACAAAATCCCCGATGATGAAGTTGTTTTATTCAACTTTGCGGTGCAAGATAAAGAAAAATTTGCCGAGATTTTAAAACAAAAACAAATCAGCTTAGGGGAATCCGCCACGGAATGGCGTTGTGACAAACAAGGTGGCGGACAATCAGATTCTCATTTGTATGATGTCTGGTCACCGTTGATGACGGCCAAAGAGGCAAAGGAGATTATGTCTTCAATGGTTGAAGAAATGGACAAGCAAAAAATCAGTTCCAATTTGATTGTTCCGATGAAAGCCAAAGATATTTTTACCGAGAAAAAGGAATATAACCAGCCGGATCAAGCTTGGATAAATGATGAGCTTATCAAACTCATGACCAAAGGAGATTATGATCAATGCACTCAGGCAGATTGGAAGTCTTATAGTCAAGATGACAAAGAATTTGTGAACGAATTGTTCGGACATTCTCCAACATCAACGGAAATGCCTCAAGAATTTGCATCCGGAGCCACAACCTTAGCCGGCATCAAAAAAGAATTTCCGGAAGATCAATTTTTGTTTTCGGGAACCATGGTCTCAGATGACTATTTTGCCATGAGCCCGCGTGCCGGCAGAAACGGAACCTTGTATGCCACCCCGTTTATTGATTATGCCAAAAAATATGATGGTATTTATGACTTGACCGGTGCCAACGAAAATGGCGGCGCCAGTGTTACGGGAGATGTTTATAAATCTTCCGTCATCGGCCATTGTGATAATGATGCGGTGCATATTGGCTTTATCAATGTCTATCGCCAAAGTGAAGATGATAAATTTTTCAAAAACTTCGGCATGGACGATGCCAGAAGATCTTCAAACGTTCAACTCTCAAAACAAGAAGCCTTAAACGGTTATTTATCAAATTTCATAGATGCACAAGGAAACCCGGTTCCGGTAAAAGATGCTGAAACTTATGTGACGGAAGATAAAAACCCGTTAGTGGCAAAATATATGCATATACGTTGCGCCAAAAGCGAATATTTTGTCAAAGTTCCGGAAAATCCCGATGAGTTAACAAAATTTTTGCTGGCCTCACGTCAAGCAGACATGTCAGATACGTTTGCCAAAAGAAAACCGCATATTAAAAACAGATTGGCGGAACAAAAAAACATCTATCAACAAATGCAACAAGAAAATGCGATGGAGCCCAAAGCCAAAGAAGGCAACACTGCAGAAAATTCTGCCAAAGATAAAGCAAAATTTCTCTATAATTTAAGAATGGGAATCAATACCAAATCTGTAGCAGGAGCAAAAGAGGAAGCAGCGGTTAGACAGCCGGCAACGCAAAACCTGCAACAAAATCTGCAAGCAGAGATAATCCGCCAAACTATGGGAAAATCTCTCTAGCTTAAAAGAAAGAATTAAAAAAGGCTTGTAAAATCTACAAGCCTTTTTTCTTACCCCGTATACTGAATTTTATCCAGTTTCAAAATATCTATAATCGCCATAATGGAGAGAAATTGATTGAAAGTTTCATCAATCAGCTTTCGGTCAAGACAACTTTTGAAAAGAGAGGTAGCCTCAAACATATTTTTTGTGGTTTCAAGCGTGATGAACAAGCGGTTATCAAAAAAGCTAAACTCAATGCGGTTGGCTTTGTAGGCTTCGCGGAGTTTGAGCATTCTTTCCATAAACGCGGTTGTTAAGAGGTAGCGTGCCTCCACTTGGTTGGTGCCGTAAGCCTCAAATTCTTTTTCAAAAATGCTGTCTTCAAGGCGAATGTTTTCCAAGCCGGAAAGATTCTTCGTCCAAGAAACCACCTTGTTCCAAATGCCTTTATCTTGAAAAACCACCGTTTGGCCGGAAAAAGATTTGTTCATGGAAAGTAAAATGAGAATACCGTCAAACACGGTCGAGCGATGATCGCGTCTTTTGCCATTGCTGTAAGTGGTGGTAACTTTCTCAAATTCTTCTTCCGAAACCACCATTTCCACATTTTTATATGTGCCGGAAAAATAGTCATCACCGGCGTGAGAGTTATAATCTCCAATCAGGCGTGATTTTTGTACAATGGCCGAATGAATGCTTCCCTCAAATTGATAAGAAAAGCCGTTGAAATATTTGATAAATTCCGGCATCAGCTGATTTTTAGATTTTTTGCGGTAAAAATAGATAGGTGAGCCGGCAACCGCAACAATCAGCATAATCAAAAAATAAGCCAGCGGCATTTGCCAATCATCTTGGACGGGCTGAGCGCGCAATTTTTCCTGATAATAAGCTATCCAAAGAATAATCGCCGGTATGGTCGCAAAAGCAAACAAGCATCCAAGCATAAAATAGTGCAAATATTTTTGCCTGATTTTTTCGGTTGCTTGCACAATCGGCAACAAGTGCTCGGTATAAAAGCGCTCAAAACCGGATTTGAGTTCGTTAATGCTGCGATTTTCCATGGTGCTTTACTTGAAAAAGTCTTGTGCGTTGATAGATTTTTTGGCCTGTTCTTCGGCTTCAAAATACGGCATTTCATCTTTAATGCCAATCATCTTGGCCACAAGAGAACTCGGGAAAATTTCCACCGCATTCTTGAGCTCGGTCACATTGGCATTATAGAAGCGGCGGGCAGCGGCAATATGCTCCTCAACGGCATTCAGGCTTTCCATCGCGTTAAGCATGGTCTCGTTCGACTTCATATCGGGATAATTTTCGGCCGAAAGTTTGAAGTCGTTCATGCGTGAAGAGAGCATATTTTCGAGCTCAATTTTTTTAGCCGGGTCTGCCGTAAAGTTAACTTTCATGGCTTCACTGCGCAGACGGGCAATTTCTTCCATCATAGATTTTTCATGTTCCATATATTTGGCGGCCATGGTCATCAGGTTGGGGATGAGGTCATAGCGCTTTTTGAGTTGAACATCAATTCCGGAAGCCGATTCTTTGAGGCGATTTTTCTTCTTGATAAGAGAAACATAAATGCCGTAAAAGCCAATCACCACAACGGCCGCAACAATCCAAACAATATATTTTTCCATATTATAAACTCCTGTTAAAACAATGAGAAAATTATAAAAAACAATCTTTAAGATTTATTAAAAATAATGGAGTAGAGTGAAGTTTAAGGAGAAAAAAATGCTGAATATCATCTGGGTTTCATTTTTTATATTGGGTTTTGCCGCCGCTTTGGTACAAAGTTTATATTTGGGGGCAAGCGGCATTTGGAGCAATATTGTCGGCGATATTTTCACATCCGCCAAAACCGCTTTCAGCATTTCTTTAAACTTGACCGGCATTTTGTGTTTGTGGCTGGGCTTGCTGAAAATTGCCGAGCAATCGGGCTTAACCAAAGTTCTGGCCAAAGTTTTAGAGCCTTTGTTTTGCAAAATTATGCCCGAAGTGCCCAAAGGGCATCCGGCCATGGGTTCCATAATTATGAATATGGCGGCCAATGTTTTGGGCTTGGATAATGCCGCCACGCCGATGGGCTTAAAAGCCATGGAGCAGTTGCAGGAGTTGAATAAGAAAAAAGATGAAGCCTCCAACGCTCAAATTTTGTTCATGGTGATAAATGCCTCCGCCGTCACCTTGATTCCAATTACCATTTTAATGTATCGGGCAGAGTTGGGTAGTGCCAATCCGGCAGCAGTGTTTATGCCGATTTTGTTTGCCACTTCCATCTCCACTTTGGTTGGGTTTTTAAGTGTGGCTTTCGTGCAAAAGCTCAATATTTTTAACCGCGTGGTTTTAGGCTATATGGCGGCCTTTGCGTTGCTGATTGGCGGCGTGGCCTGGTATTTTACCTCTCTGCCGGCAGAGGTGCGCTTGACCGCTTCGGCCGAGTGGGGCAATGCCATTTTGTTTGGCTTTGTCATTTTGTTTATCTTGGCAGGTGTCATCAAAAAGCTCAATGTTTATGAAACTTTCATCCAAGGTGCCAAGGAAGGTTTTGAGATAGCCATTCGCATTGTGCCGTATCTGGTGGCCATGTTGGTGGCCATTGCCGTGTTGCGCAGTTCCGGCATGCTGGATTTGATTGTTTTGGGTTTTGAAAAATTCTTTGCTTTTTGCGGGTTGGACACGGCTTTTGTCGCCGCATTACCCACGGCTTTGCTCAAACCTTTGTCCGGCAGCGGTGCCAGAGCCATGATGATTGAAACCATGCAAACCTACGGCGCCGATAGTTTTCCGGCTTTCATCTCTTGCATTGTTCAAGGCTCAACCGAAACCACCTTTTATGTTTTGGCGGTTTACTTTGGCGCGGTCAAAATCAGCAAAGTCAGACATGCGTTGCCTTGCGCCTTGCTGTCTGATTTGGCGGGAATTGTCGCCGCGGTTTGCTTTGGTTATATGTTTTATCAAGGATAAATTTACATCCAGCGTTTCTTTTTCATAAAGTAAACCAGAGCGAGGCTGATGATGAGCATCACGCCGCAAACAATCCAAAAAGCATGATCATTATCTGCCAGCGGAATTCCCTGCACGTTAATCCCGAGCAAGCCGGTGATAAGCGTCAAAGGCAGGAAAATGGCGGTAAAGATGGAGATGATATACATAATTCGGCTCATATTAACGCTGATGCGGCCTTGCAGTTCTTCATTATAAAAAGAAATATGCTCGCGGCAATAATCCAAATCTTCTAAGGATTTTACAATATCATTGGCCACTTCTTTGAGGCGGATTTTGGCTTTTTGTGTGATGAGCGGATTTTTCTCGAGTTGCAGATTTTGGAACACCTCACGCATCGGCGCAATATAGCGTCGTAAAGAAATAATCTCATGCCGCAGATCATTAATCTCATTGCGAATATTAAAGTCATCCAAATCCTGAATATCAATAATTTCTTCTTCAATATCATCGGTGCGGTCAGTCAAATCATTGGTGGTTTTGGCAATCACATCGGCAATGGCGCTGGCAAAGGTAAGAAAACATTGCATCGGGTTCTTGGGGCCGGTTTTGTTTTCCAAAGCATCGGCAATTTTTTTAATACTTTTAAGATTGCGGTGTTGAAGGGAGATGATTTTTTGTTCATCAATCCAAAAACGCAAGGAAATCATATCTTCGGGGTTGCTGCCGGGGTTGAGGTTGATGGCGCGCAAAATGAGCAAAATGCCGGTCTCATAGCAAACAAAACGCGGACGCGTGTCTTCATCACAAAGCGCATCGGCAATCAAAGGGTCAAGTTGATAATCTTCCAGCAAAATTTGGTAGCTGTTTGGGTTTTGATAGTCGAGATTATGCCAAACGGCATATTTGCCGTTGTCCTCATGGGCAAGTCCGCCCAAGCCATCCAAAATATAGCGCTTATTATCATAAAGATTATATTCAGCCATTTTTCCTCCTAATCTTGCGTTTCATAAAAATAACATTTGCCCGAAGAGATAACCTCATTTTGGTCATCTTGCGTGCCTTGAGTAATAATTTCCAGTACCCGCTCATCATTATCATAATTGGTATGCGCGGCCAAGGGGTTGACGGCGCTGATACCGAAAGCCGAAACCGGCTCCACAATATTGAGCGTCACATTGGTCACATAGGGGCAAATCCGTGAGTCGAGATAATTATCGGCAAAGCTCTGCGGAATGGTATAACTCAAAATATCATTGGGGTCGGAAAAAGCTACAATATTTAAACGTTTGAAAATACGGTGATTATAGTTCTTGCCCGATTCTTGGCAGTAAGAGTCCATCTGTCCGTGGATTTTCGGCACCTTGCGTCCGATTTGTAAAAACGGCAGTTGGTTTGCCAGCATAAACACGGTCAACTCTTTGTTTTTGAGCTGATTGATGTAGTATTGCGCTTGCGGATTCTTTTGTTCTGCCACCGCCACATCGTCAGCCAAACTTAAAATCGAGTCAATAAAGATTCGGCTGCCCAAACTATGGGTTACAAAAATGATATTATCTTCGCTCAAAGACTTGATTTGCTTATAGGGCGCCACCTGACAAATTTTTTGCGAGCCGTCTTGAAGTTGGTCCCAACTTTTGCCGAGCATCCAGCAGGTCGATTGCTTGGTCGCATTCAAAATATAGTTATGTTCATCGGTTAGGTAAATGAGCGGGTCCGGCACGGTGTCATTCATAAAGCCTTTGACCACATTGTTGAATGCGGCGCGTTTATAAGTGTTTTCTTTGGCCATGTCATATTTCAAAATTTGCTTTTGCGCAATGGTGGTTTCAGACCAAGCAAGTTCATAGAAAAGAACGGCTTTTTGTTTGTCTTTGCTTTGGGCTCTTGAAACACGCAAAGTGCCGATGACGGTTTTTTTGTCATTGGGGTCAATCAAGGTGATGTTTTTGGGCCGGCGAGAAACAATTTTGAGCCCGAGTTTTTTGCACAAATTATCACGGATTCGCCCCGAATATCCCGATTGGTGTGTGCCCACCCCGTGAATGATAAGCACTTTCACTTCTTTGCCGGTAGCAAAATATTGATTGATACCGTCAAACTTATCGCCGCGGATGTCGCATTGGCGGGTGTCTACCTTGTCGTCATTTTCCAATACCGCCTCGGCAATGCCTTTGCCAAAGGAAGAACAGCCGGAAATAAAAAGCAAAGAAAGCATGAACAAATATATTTTTTTCATCAATTTTGACCCGATAATTAAAACTATCTTAAATATAATATGCTTTATCATAATTACCATTGGTAAATAAAAGGAAAACAAAAATATGAAAGCACTGGTACAAAGAGTAAAAAGAGCTTCGGTAGAAATTGAGGGCAAGTTATATTCCAAAATCGGGCAGGGAATGTTGGTCTTGCTCGGTGTGGAAAAAGGCGATGGTAAAAAAGAAGCCGAGTATCTGGCCAAAAAAGTTGTCAATTTGCGCATTTTTGAGGATACCGAGGGCAAAATGAATTTGTCGGTGCAAGATATCAAAGGCGAGTTACTGGCCGTGTCGCAGTTCACGTTGGCCGGCGACACCAGCCGCGGCAACCGCCCCGGATTTGAAACGGCAGCCCGACCCGAAGAGGCCAAGCCTTTGTATGAATATTTTGTCGAATGCTTAAAAGGTTACGGAATTAATACGCAAACCGGCGTCTTTCAAGCCGATATGCAAGTGGAATTGATAAACGACGGCCCCGTCACCTTTATGTTGGAAAAGAGAGGATAATATGCCAAATTACAATCAGTCCATATCCGCAAGCTATTTAACCGCGCCCGAAGGCGAAGATCAGGTTTTCTTTTTATACACCCAGCTCATGAACTTGCCTTTTTCCAAGATAGAAACCGTGATGCAAATTGAGCGCTCATTGTATCAAGAGCTCAATGCCAACCCGCAAGATCGTTTGGCCGTAATCGGGCTTTTGCAAGTCCAAATCATGCTGGGCAACCATGAAAAAGCGCAGGCATTTGCCTATCGTTTATGGGATATCGGCGCAAAATTAAGCCTGACGGAAGAGTTTTTATATATCAACAGCCTGATAAATTTGGGGTTGTTAGACATGGCATCCCAGCTCTTAAGACCCCGCTTTGAAAACCTGAGCCAAAATATTAAAAAGTTTTTTCCGGTGATGCTTAAATTTGCCACCATGACCGGCAACATCAACACTTTGGAGCGCCTGTTGCAAAACCCGCAAGCGCCGTATCAAGACAATGAATATAAGCAAATCATCACACGTTATAAAAATTATAACTATGGTGAACATTTCAAAAATGTCATGAAAATCATTCATGAAGAATTGAAAGACCAACTTTGTGCCTGCGAATATGATATAAGCGATTCGGTTTTGGCTGATTTGGAAATTTATTTATACCTTGGTCAAAGTGCAAATGAACTGGAAGAAATCAGCCAAATTTTGCGCGAAAAAATAGAGGCTTATTGTGAGGCCGCGGGCATAGAAAAAGTCTCAAACCTCAATTGGCAACTGCGTCCGGTTTCAAAGCATCAGGCCATGGGGCTGAACTAGCCGCTTCTTTCGGGGTGATAAAAGCGGTTGGCGCATCACCGTTTTTTTCCGCCTGCACCTGAGCCATTCGCTCGGTTTTGTTCAAAATCAATTTAGCGGCTTTGGTCAAAAGTTTTTGCATCAAGCCGGCCGCCACTTTTTGTTCATCATCAGTGCTTTTAAACAAGATAAACCGGTTTTGATGTTCAATGGCCGAGCTTCCGTCGAGCTTATTTTTGACCTCGACCGAAACCACCATCTGCATCCGGTTGGTATCGCGGTTAAGTGCATCAACCTTGGCGCGCAAAACTTTGGATATAATGACATAGCCGGCGGCATTTTCATCATCGGTCAGTTCAAAATAAGCATTATGCTCAAACACGCGGTTCAAAATTTTGACATATTCTTTAGATTGCGTATGGTTATAAAACTCCAGCGGGGCAATATAAAGAAGCCGTGATGCCGGCAAGTTTGTTTTGACGGAGGCTTGCGTTTCTTGAGCTACAGATTCGGAAGAATAAGCCCTCTCTGCCGCAAAGGCAGGTGCATTATCTGCGGCGGCCGGGGCATTATCTGCGGCGGCCGGATCTGAAAGCGGCTCAACTTTCGTTTGGACAGAACTTTCGGTCGTGTCAAGCGCGGGTTCGGCGGTTTGCGTTTCAGCGGTCGCCGAATGCTCGTTTTGCATCTCGTCAAGCGCGGCAAAAATATTTTCCGTGGTCACATAGCCGGTCACTTCCACGCAAATTTTTGCATCATCTTGCTGAGTGGTTTGCACGCCCAAATCTTCCACATAATTATCGACAATTTTGTAAATGAGAACATTCAGGTCATGGTCATCATATTTGTTTTGAAGATTGGTGATATAATCCAAATTTTTCACCGCTTCAAAGGTGGCCTTATCGGTGGCGCGCATTCTGATGGAAGAAATTGTTTCCTGCGGTTTAACTCTTTCACAAGCCTCGCCGAAAAGAGTCTGCATCTCTTGTGTTTGAGGCGCTTCGGGCAAAGTTTCGGCACGTGCCGCGGTGCAAATGACCAAGCACGTTCCCCAAAACCAACAAATATGAAAGAGACTGCTCCGCATCAAAAACTACCACCAGCTTTTGTCATCATTTTGAAGTTGTTTAATATCTTGTTTCCAAGAGTCGATTTCTTTGCCGTCTTTGTCTTGCAAGGTCATGGTAAATTCAATAATCGGGGTATTGATTCCCTGATTGGGAAAAGCATCCACATCCACATTCAAGACATAATCGGCGTTGTCCAAATTAGAAACCAGCATAAAGTTTTGTGAGCCATCCACAATATCATGAATCACCTTATTGGCATAGTGAAAACCATCGGGCAGCTGGGGATTGATTTTTTTTGCTTCCAGAATCAAAAGTTTAGGCTTTTGGCCTTGTTGTTGATAGAGCTTTTGAGTGTCATCGAGCATTTTGTTGGTCACGCGCGTGGCGGCAATGGCATAAACCTTAGGGGTGATATCGGCGCTGTCAAATTGGGTGGCAGTAGAGCCGGATTCCAAAACCGTTTCAGTTGTTGTTTCATTATAAGTCACGGGAATGCTGTTTGTTTCCGAAACGGTTGCTGTCAGCGTTTCGCTTGTCTGAGTATTAAGCAAAGATTGCGGCTGATTGGTATCAGATTTTGTTTGGGCGGAAAAAGAAACTTTTTCTGAAGGCGGCAAAAACTCATCTTCCTCGGTGTCATCAAAAACCTCGTCAGACGGAGCTTGAGCGGGTGTTTTTTCTTCCGATTTGGGTTTGCGCAAATCTTCGGGAATAACCAATTCTTTAGAAGTCACGCTTTGGCTGGGCGCGGCATAGGCCTCTGGGGCGGCATTTTCGTCTTCATAATAGAAAACCGTTTCATCGCTGTAATACTGACAAGCGCCCAAAGACAGCAGTGCAACGGAAAAAAGGAGCGTATTTTTATTCATCATGCAGGATCCGTAATATTTTTTTTCATCAGATTAATCTGTTTCCACTATAAACGGATTAAAAAAAAACACATTAAATTTTTTGACTTATTCACTTGAATATTGCCACAATCTTTATTTGCTTTTTATAAAAAAATACATTATGTTATAAAAAATTATGTAGCCAAGGGAGAGTTTTGATGAAAAAGCTATATCTTTTTCTAATGATACTTTTGAGCGGATGTTCAACAAGTGTCGATGTGGAAGATTTTCACAAATATCCGGAGCGGATGAATAATTGGGCCGCCACGTCAAATATGGAAGATTTGTGCGATGCCTTGTTTGAATATCAGGACGATTCATTTATCTTAAACCGCATTCTGATAGAGTTTCGCCGCCGCAACATTTCCACCATGAATTGCCCGCAATATGAAGAAGAAATGAAAGAAATCAACAAAAACAAGAGGAACCGCGTATGAAAAAAACACTTTTCCTTGCCACCCTGAGCTTATTATCGGGCTGTGCCACGCCCACGGCCAATTTGCCTTCCACCACGTGGTATGACAAAGCGGAAGTCCGCAAAGAGCATTATGAATACACCCAAAACTATGCCGTTGAGCGAGACAAAAAAATCAACACCATTTTTTACAATCTAAAGAAAAACACCGGAGAGGAGCTTTGTGACCGCAAGCTAAAACCGGGGCTGGGTTTTGATGTTGGGGTATATCGTCCCAAAAAACATTGGTGGCAGTTTACCGTGAGCAAAGAAGCCAGAGAAGAAGAGGAAGATATCAAAAATCTCAATTATTTTGATGAAGAAAACGTCATCTACGTGCGCTATGTCATTCCGGGGTCTGCGGCAGAAAAAGCCGGTGTAAAACCGATGGATAAAATTGTCACGATTTTTGGCATAGCCGCGCCCAACACGCCGGATGCCAAAGAAGATTATGAAGAAATTTTGGAAGAAAATTTAACCAGCACCACCGTAGACCAGCCGGTAGAAGTTCAGGTTGAGCGCAAAGGCAAGATAAAAACGCTGACCATCAAGCCGGACAAAGTTTGCCCCTATGACCTAAAAATAGACCAAACCATGACCGTCATCAATGCTTATGCCGACGGAGAAGATGTCTATTTAAGCGAACCCATCATCGATTATATGCAAGGAGAGACGGAGATGGCCGCGGTAATGGCGCACGAGCTGGCGCACAACACCTTAGGTCACTCAGAATCCGGACAGATGAATGCCGCCATCGGAGCCTTGGCCGGCGGCATCATAGACGGCATGACCAACAATCTGAACGCCGATGCGGCCAAACTCGGGGCGCAACTCGGTTCCAAAGTCTATTCCAAAGACTTTGAGCACGAGGCCGACTATTTGAGTGTTTATTACATGGCTCGTGCCGGGTATAATTATAAAGACGTGAGCATCGTGCAAAAAAAGCTGGCGGCACGTTGCAAAGAATGTCTTTATTTTTCATCGGACACGCACCCCAAACCGCAAGAGCGTTCGCTGATATTGATGGAAGCTGCCAAAGAAATAGACATGAAAAAAGCCTTCCACGAGCCGCTGTTGCCAAACTTTGCCAAACGCAATTCGCATCTGGAAAACAAGACGGATGACACCAAATGGTTTTAACCTTCGCGGCAGTTTTGCTGGGGTTGTTGGCGTTGATACGACCCTTGCAAAAAAACAATTTTTACATTTTGCATAGTGCCATTGTCATTTTGTCGGCATATTATGTGCAAACGCACTATTTCACGGTGACGCCGTTTGCGCCCAAAACATTTTTATTGTTTTTGGTTTTTCATTTGGCCTCCATCAACATAACCACAATACTGGCATACTATGTTGACAAAAGGGCGGCAATCAGGCATGCTTGGCGTGTTCCGGAAAACACGTTGCACGGTTTGGAGTTTTTGGGCGGATGGCCGGGGGCATTGGTTGCGCAAAAACTCTTTCATCACAAAACGGTCAAAAAGAGCTTTCGCGCCGTTTTTTGGCTGATGGTTGTGATGGAGTTTGTAGCCGTCTGGATAATTTTGCAATATTTAAGACTAATATAGGATAATAAATGACAGTCAATTTACAAGCTGTATCTTTGGCGCCGCAGATGAGCTTTTCGGCGCATTATCAAAAAATTTTGCCCTATGTCAAGCCCTATTATTGGCGAGCCTTGTTTGCCATTGCCTTAAGCATTCCGATTGGGGCATTGGATGCGGTCATAGCCTGGGCCTTAAAGCCCTATATGGACATTGTTTTGGTGGACAAATCGGCACAATCGCCGGCCATCATTCCGCTGGTAATTGTTTTGTTCACGGTTTTTCAGGGCGGGCTGACATATCTTTCCACCTATATGAACTCTTGGGTCGGCATGAAAATCACCCAAGACGTCAAGCGTGCATTATATCAAAAATTGTTGGTTTTGGAGCCGGCATTTTTTGACAAAAACGATTCCGGCCTGATTATTCAGCGTTTTTCATCCGATGCCGACACGGCTTGCACCGGTTTGTTGGACAACGTGCGATTATTCACCTCGCGCATATTTTCTTCCATCTCCCTGATTGCGGTATTGATATATAATTCGTGGCAACTGGCGATTATTGCGATTGTGGTTTTGGGCGGAGCCTTAGCGCCATTGGCCTATGTCAGAAGGCTGATAAAAAATGTTGTGCAAGAGCAAGTCAAAGAAAGCGGCATTGTTTTGACCAAATACAACGAGACCTATGCCGGCAACAAGACCATTGCGTCATACAACCTGCAAAAGAAGATGTACAATCAATATGACGGCATATTGCGGCGGTTGTTCAAACTAGGCATCAAAATGGTGCAAAAGACGGCATGGCTCACCCCGATGATGCATGTGATTGTGTCCATAGGCGTGGGTGCCGTGATAGGTTTTGGCAGTTATCTGATTGTCAACGGCACCATCACCAGCGGCAACTTTGTCTCATTCATCACGGCGCTGATTATGCTATACAACCCGATAAAAAACATTGGCAAGAGCTACAATGCGGTACAAGTATCATTTTTAGCCATAGAGAGAATATCCGAGATTTTGGAGCTGGAGCCGGCCATCAAAGATTGTCCGAACGCCAAAAACTTTGGCAAAATCAAAGACAAAATAGAGTTTGATGATGTCTGTTTTGAATATGATGAAAACGTACCGGTTTTGCAACACATCAACATATCAATCAAGGCCGGCACCACGGTGGCTTTGGTGGGCAACTCGGGCGGCGGCAAGAGCACGATTGTCAATTTGTTGCCGCGGTTTTATGATGTTCAGTCCGGTGCAATAAAAATTGATGGCACAAATATCAAAGATTTCAGCATGGAAAGTTTGCGCAACAACATAGCGGTTGTTTTTCAAGACAACTTTTTGTTTGGGGGCACAATTCGTGACAACATTTTACTGGACAAGCCCGATGCCGGCGAAAAAGAGATAAACAAGGCCATCAAGATGGCCTGTTTGGACGAGTTTGTTGCCGAGCAAGAAAAAGGTTTGGACACGGACATCGGCGAGAGAGGATCTTTGCTTTCGGGAGGTCAGCGGCAAAGATTGTCGATTGCGAGAGCCTTCATCAAAAATGCCCCGATTGTCATATTAGACGAGGCCACATCGGCATTGGACAATAAATCGGAAGCGGTGGTACAGAAAGCCATTGAAAATCTGATGAAAGACCGGACGGTATTTGTGATAGCCCACCGCTTGAGCACGGTTCAAAATGCGGACAAGATTGTGGTGGTAAATGACGGGCGGATAGTAGAGAGCGGCACGCACCAAGAGCTTTTGCAAAAAGAAAACGGCGCCTACAGAGCCTTATACAACGCCCAGTTCAAATAGGGGCGGAGCTCGCGGCAAAAAACGCAAGCTCCACGGGGCACGAAGAAAAACTTTTGCCGTCAAACACGCCGTGTTTGCGTGGTCAAGCTGACGTCAGCTTGGTAGGCTCCAGCCATTTAGAATAAACGGAGGACGGCCTGTGCAGATTGTGAGGCTAAAGAAAGAGAATTGACAGCCAGTTGCTGGCGGGTCTGGAGCGAGAGCATGTTGGCCGATTCCTCGTTCATATCGGCCAGGGTCAGCTTGTCCGCGCCTTCTTCCAAAACGTTAATCAGGTTTTCGGTGAACTCATCGCGGGTGGTGATGATGGAATAATAGTTGCCGAGCTGGGTAGAAGCCGAGCGGAGTTTATCTTGCGCGTTCAGCACTTGGTCAAGCGAGGTTTGCACCTCTTTGGATGAAGTCCAGTCCGCCGCGAGCAGGCCGATACTTTCCGAAGTAACATCCACACCCTTGACCAACAAATTGGCGGACTTGTCCTCGTTGAAATTCACTTTAAGATTATCTTCTTGCAAGAGGTTAATACCCTTGTAGGCACTGTCTTTAATCAGCATATCATATTGCGAGAGCGCCGCATTGAATTGTTTTTGGTAAGAAACAATTTCATCATCTTGAATAAGAATATAATCTTTTTCTTCATTAGATTTTTCTTCAATAATCTCTTTTGCCGTTTTCCAGGAGGAAGTTTCAGAAACTTTTAATTTTGTTTCAATATTATCAGCAGTAATTTCATTATTTGTGGTGTTTGAAGTATTTTCATCTTTATAATCTTCTTTGATTTCATACCACTTAGTTGTCCCGTCTTTTTCAAAAGCCATTTTAGCACCGGATGCAATGGAAAGAATGTTATTTCCGCTACCGTTATACAAACACGTGTTTGAAGATTTAAAATAAATTTGTGCAGAAGATGCTATTTTTGTATAGCTAGATTTACTATTTGCATTGACAATACAAAATCCAACATTTCCTGACGTGCTAATGTTAATATTACCTAAAAAAGTAGCAGAGGAATCAACAAGATAAATACCATTTCCTCTACATCCAATTGATTCTACATTAATATTTTTATCAAAGATTAAATTTGATTTATCTGTTGCGATTATTGCAGCACGTGTATTGGAATTATTATTATCATTAGAAAAAATAGTTTTAATATTTATATTTTGCATGTTTACAGTGGTTGTATTTCCACTAATATTAATAGCGTATGCAGAGCCTGATGCAATATTATTTTCATAACTTAGGTTTAAATCACTTATTATACAACCATTATTACGGATACGTATCATTGTGTGACCTGCCACACTATCTGTCGCGGAGATAGATGAAAATCCTTCACCGTCGGTAAAGTTGCCAAAGTAGTTGACACCGACCAGTTTTTGGTTTTCGGACAAAGACAAGCCGCCGGTGGCGGAGATATCACCTAAATCAATGTTGCCATAAACACAAATTGTTTCTTTGCCGGAAGACACCGCGTCCTTCAGTTCATCGGCAGTGGAAACAACCGCGCCGTTTGCCCCAACCAGCTTTGCAAAATAACTCTTTTCCGGTACCACACTGCCGCTACTCACCTGTTCGGCAATCGCCTTCATCTGTTTGATGAGCTCTTCCGCGGTTTCTATGCCCTCGGTTGCGGCCTTGATGGTCTGAATGCCTTGGCTCATCGCGTCAAGCAAAGCACTCAAATCATCGGCACGATTAGTCAGCGAACTCGCGGTATAATACGAGCCCGGATTATCAATTGCCGAATTGACTTTTAAGCCGGTGGAAAGCCTCAGTTGGGTTTGGTCTTGGAGTTTGGAAATTTGTTGCAAGCTGAGCAAATTGCTCCGCATTGAGGCGTTAAGAGAAATATTGGTCATCTCACACCTCGCTTATAAACAGAATAATTGTAGGATACGAAATAAGATTTGGATACGGCAAAACCTTCCGCAAATTTTGCGAAAAGGCTCAAATAGATATGTTTTCTTACTGAAGACAACATTCTTGTCG
>CALXPK010000008.1 GCA_944390265.1 uncultured Alphaproteobacteria bacterium
CTATAATTATTATGTTTTGTTCTTTAATTTTTCACGCAAATTCAATATGCTAAACCCATGCGAGGTGCAAAATGAGTGACATTTCATTGACCGCCTCAATGCGGAGCAATTTGCTGAGTTTGCAACAAATTTCCAAACTGCAAGACCAAACCCAACTGAGGCTTTCGACCGGCTTAAAAGTTAATTCGGCGATAGACAACCCGAGCTCGTATTATACCGCAAGTTCGCTGACCAATCGTGCCGATGATTTGAGCGCTTTGCTTGACGCAATGAGCCAAGGCATTCAGACCATCAAGGCCGCAACCGAGGGCATAGAAACCGCCGAAGAACTGATTAAACAGATGAAGGCGATTGCCGAACAGGTGAGTAGCGGCAGCGTGGTGCCGGAAAAGAGTTATTTTGAAAAGCTGGTCGGAGAGAACGGTGCGGTTGTTTCTACCGCGGATGAACTGCGCGCGGCGGTCACTTCCGGCAAAGAAACGATTTGTGTTTACGGCAACATTGATTTAGGCGACATTTCCGCCACCGGCGGCCTCAAACTCCAAGAAAACCAAAAGCTCGTCGGTGTCAACTACTTTGGCAACTTCTCAGGCGGCGAAGGTTTTTCCGGCATATCGGCGACAGATAGCGTTTATAGCCATGCCATGATTTCTATCGCCAAAAACGGCTGTCTGGTCAGTGATTTAAGTTTGAATTATGAAAACAGTACGACGGATGAGGCCTATCTCATCAGAGTTCAAGGAACGGGCGTGGTTGCCGATTTGCAAAATTTGGATATCAAAGCTAGTTTTTCAGACGTCGTTCAAGAAAGAAATAGAAGTGTTATTGTCTCCTATAATACTGCAACTATTAATATTAAAGGCGATATGAATATTGAAGTTTCAGGGTATAGAGGGATAGGAATCCATTCTTATAATAAATCTACAATTAACATTTCACAAGAAGCAAATGTAAATATAAAAACTTCGGGGAGTAACGGATGGGGAATTTATGTCTTATCAAACGCCTCAGTTAATATTTTGGGAAAAATAAATATTAAAACATTTAAAGATGGAAGTTATGGAATTATAAATTCTTCATATAGTAGTGGTAATAACATTTATATATCGTCGACAGCACAAATTCATTTAAATACATTTAATGAAAGTTTATGCAACAATTATAATGGAGGAAATGGTAATAATATTTTAGAAATCACTTCTGGTGCAAAAATAGCTATTGAAAAAAATGGAAATACGAAATGGTATGAAGTGAAGGAAGATTATAAAGATGAAAATAATTCAACAACAAAAATTAACACTATTTCCGCCGATAATATTGAAACTGTAATGAAAGTTGCGGAGACTTCCTCCTGGAAAACGGCAAAAGAAATTATTGAAGAAAAATCTAATGAAGAAAAAGATTATATTCTTATTCAAGATGATGAGATTCTTTCTTATCAAAAGCAATTTAATGCGGCGCTCTCGCAATATGATATGCTGATTAAAGACAGTGCTTATAAAGGGATTAACTTGTTGCAAGAAGATAATCTCAAAGTCAATTTTAACGAGGATAAGTCCGCCAATTTGTTGGTCAAAGGGGTGGACGTCACTTCGGAAAGCATCGGCCTGCTCGCGGCAGATTGGACAAGCTCCAAAGCGGTGCAGACCTCGCTTGACCAAGTGCTGAACGCGCAAGACAAGCTCCGCTCGGCTTCCACTCAGCTCGGCAACTATTATTCCATCATCACCACCCGCGATGAGTTCACCGAAAATCTGATTAACGTTTTGGAAGAAGGTGCAGATAAACTCACCCTTGCCGATATGAACGAGGAAAGTGCCAATATGCTTTCACTCCAGACCAGACAGCAATTGGCGATTAATTCCCTATCACTAGCTTCGCAAGCCAGTCAGGCCGTCCTACGCCTCTTCTAAAAAAGGCGTATAGCGGGCGATTAGGGCGTTGCCATCGGGAAAAAGTTTCCTCATGTACGCTTTTGTACACTCCGGTACTTTTCCCCTCAGCGCCTACTACTCGCCTCGCTCTCCGTCTTTTTTATGTGCCTTGTGGAGAGTGCTTTTTTGTGTTTGGAGCCTACCAAGCTGACGTCAGCTTGACCACGCAAACACGGCGTGTTTGACGGCAAAAGTTTTTCTTCGTGTCCCGTGGCGCTTGCGTTTTATATAATTCGTTTATTTAGAATCAAAAAAAGGAGTGCTTTTTTTCACTCCTTTTTTTGTTTTTTGCTCTTTTGCTTTATGCAGCTTTTTTGGCAGCCGGAGCATTCACCTTTTGACGCAAATCTTTAATCAAAGCCTCAACATTGCCATTGTTGTTCTTGATAAAGGCCGTATATTCATTGCGCGCGGTAATGGCTAAGCTGACATTTTCTATGATGATGTCCACAATTTTGAAGTTGTCTCCGGTTTGTTTGACACGCCATACAACTTTGGCCGGAGCCCCTTCGCCCATGTCTACCGTGGAGTTGACAAAAATTTGGTTCTTGCTGGTGGACGGCGTGGTCCCCGTGAAGACAAATGATTTGCCCTTGAATTCATCAAAACGTGCCGACCAGGTCTTGATGTTCAATTCTCTATATACCTGAATGAAATCTTTTCTTTGTTGCGGGGTGGCCGTGCGCCAATAGCGTCCCAGAACAAACTGGCCGATAAAGTCCAAATCTAAGGCTTGGTTGAACAGTTTTTCAAATCTTTCATCTTTGACTTGTTGCGAAACATTGGCATTGATGATTTCTTCAATGCCGTTGCTGGTCACTTCTCGCACAAAAGCATCGGCTTTCTCGGCATTGACTTCCGCTTTGGCAATGCTTGTAAAAATCATTCCCAAACTTAAAAATACGGCAAAAATATTCTTTTTCATAAATTAAGACTCCCTAAATTTCCATATCGTCAACTTCTTCATCTATTTCAAAATCAAAATCATATGAAGCCTGACTCTCGTTTGAGCAAGAATTGAGCTTGCTCTTGTTTTGCATATATGCTGATTTCAGTGTGGTGTAAAAATCAACCGAATTGCGCTCCAAATCATCACTCAAGTCAAGATAGGCTTCTCGGTTGACAATGGTCTTGACCGCAACATAGCTGGCATAGGCATAATAGCCGTCTTCTCTATCTTCAGTCAACCAATATACCGGACTGGTGAACGAATCGGCCAGCTCACCGGTAAATGCTCGCGGCGTGGTTGAGCCGATGAACGGCAAAACCAAATAGGGCCCCGATGGCACACACCATTTGGCCAAAGTTTCTTCAAAACCATCTTGATGTTGCTCCAAACCCCAGGCTGAGGCCACGTCAAACGTGCCTGCCAAACCTAAGGTCGAGTTGATGACAAAACGGCCGACACTGGTGCCGGAGCGCGTAAACTCACCCTGCAACAGTTGGTTGACGGCTGATATGGGCTCTTTGATATTGCTGAATGCACTGCGAACTCTTTCTCTGATGGCCGGCGTGGTGATGGCTCGATAGCCCTTGGCAGCCGGTTTCAAAATATATTTATCAAGCTGCATATTAAACTCAAACATGGCGCGGTTGAAAGATTCATACGGATCATTGGGATCATGTTTGTCAACGTTGGTGGCCAGTGCACATGATGCCGTTAATAATGCGGCGGCCGAAGCACAAGAAAACAGGGCTGTCTTTTTCATATTTATATATCACCTTAGTCGGTTTATCCTTATTTTGATATCAATATAACATCAAAATATTTGAAATCAATATAATTTTGTTTACAATCGGTATGTCTAACATTTGTCAGGAGGTTTGATTTGAAGTTCTTTCATATTTCCGATTTGCATTTCAATCCGCAAGATATGCTCGGCTTGCAAAATGTGGAAAAAGTTTTGCAAAGT
The DNA here is from genome assembly GCA_944390265.1 of uncultured Alphaproteobacteria bacterium. Lineage (GTDB taxonomy): Bacteria > Pseudomonadota > Alphaproteobacteria > RF32 > CAG-239 > CAJLXD01. The sequence goes on from CALXPK010000008.1 coordinate 3,848, forward strand.
GTGGCCGCATATAAGCAAAAAGATGATGTTTTGCTCATCTCCGGAGATTTGCTGAATAAAGATTTTGGGGATTATCGGCCCTTGTTTGACAAACTTTTTGCACTTAATATGCCTTTTTTGTGTTGTACCGGCAATCATGATGACTCTCTTTGCCTGATTGCGGCTTTGAAAAACTTGTATCCGGCTCACCCCTTGCCGCAATCTCCGCATAAATTGGATTATGTCTGCAATGATTATCCCCTCAAAATCATAACGCTCGACTCTTATAAAGAAAATTGCGCCGGCGGTGAAATTTTGCCCTTCCAGCTCGATTTTCTGGAACAGGAAATTGAAAACAGCCATAAACCCATAATCATTATGGTTCATCAGTTTCCGCTTGATGCCGGCTTAAACTTTTTTGACAAGAAAACCGCCGCCCCGTGGCGCCCGAAATTTGTGCAACTGGTTGCCAAATATCAAGAAAAAATCAAGCTCGTGGTTTGCGGACATCTTCACAACTCGGTGATTTCTCATATCGGGCAAACGCCTGTCATCTCTGCTTTCAGCGCTAACTGGCAGGCCGATTTTGATTTTGCACCGATTGAAAATTTGAAAAACGCTTCTCGCCCCGTCGGCTATTATATCCACCGCTTTGACGGCGCGGATATCACCTCTTATGCGGTGGCGGTGTGATTGTTACATTGTGTAATCTTTTGTGTTTTGCATTGTGAAAAAAAATAACTTACTATCCGAATCAGTTAAAAACAACAATAGAGGATTTGTATTATGACAAATAAACCCAACAAACCGATTAACCTTTTTGATGTTCAGGCTTCTCAAAAAGTTATCGGCCAAGAAAATTTCTTAAATGCCTTCAAAACCATTTTGAACCACGGCGGCTATGCTCAAGGTCCGGAAACCAAAGAATTGGACACTGCTTTGGCTAACTATTCCGGTTCTAAATACTGCTCTACCTGCGGTTCCGGTACGGATGCCCTCACCTTGGCTTTGATGGCTTGGGACGTAAAAGCCGGCGATGCCGTTTTTGTTTCTTCTTTCACTTTTGTGGCTTCTGCCGAATGTGCCGCCATTGTCGGTGCTACTCCGGTGTTTGTTGACTCTAAACCCGATACCTACACCATGGATCCGGCTGACTTGCAACGCGCTATCGACGAAGTTAAAAAAGAAGGCAAGCTCACTCCGAAAGTGGTTATTCCGGTTGATATCTTCGGTTCTCCCTGCGAATATGATGAAATTATGAAAATTGCTCATGCCAACGGCATGAAGGTTCTTTCCGATGCCGCTCAAAGCTATGGTTCCGTTTACCATGGCACCAGAACCGGTAATGTGGCCGATATGACCGCCACTTCTTTCTACCCGACCAAACCTTTGGCCGCTTATGGTGACGGTGGTGCCGTTTTCACAAACTCCAACGAAGAAAACGAAATGGTTAAATCTTGCCGCGTTCATGGTATGAGCCCCGAAGACCACTACGACAACGTTCGCTTGGGTATGACCGGTCGTATGAACTCTTTCCAAGCTGCCGTTGTTTTGCAAAAAATGAAAGTCTTTGACCAAGAGTTGAAAGACCGTTACACCATTGCCAAAAGATATGACAATGAGCTTAGCTCTTATTTCCGCAAACAACGCATTTTGGACAACTGCCAATCTGCTTATGCTCTTTACACCATCAACTGCGATGACAGAGATGAATTGATGGCTTATTTGAAAGAAAACGGCATTCCTTGCGGTGCTTATTATCCGCGTCCGGTTCATACTCAAACCGCTTATGCTAAATGGAACACACGTAAACTTCCGGTTTGCGAAAAACTTTCTAAGACCGTTCTTTCTATCCCGATGCATCCGTATTTGGATAGTGACGTTCAAGACTATATCATCGAAACTATGAATAAGTTTGCTGAAAATAAAATGAAAAAAGCTGCTTAAGGCTTTCGACATCTCATAGTTTCAGTGAGAAAAAAGCTACCTTTTCAGGTAGCTTTTTTTTGTTCTTAAAAAATTTTTATCAGACAAAAAATCTTATGATTTTTGATTTTGCTCGCTTGCTTTTGTTAAGCCGTTGTCGATATATTGGCGGATGTTTTGGCCAAAGGTTTGGCGAATGTATGAGGTTAACTCGCTCGGCTGTTCCTTATAGGCCTCGGCCGCGGCTTGAGCTTGCAACAGTTCTTCAATTTTCATGCTTTTTCTGACCATATCTCGGCGTTCGGCCGCACCCTCTGCTCCTCTGACCGAAGCAACGTTAAACAATATGTGCGCTTGGTATATGTTTTTGGGATATTTTTCGCCATTGGCCAAAATATAGCCCAGTTCCATCATGGCCGGAACATTGCCTTGTTTGACCGCCAAATTTAAAACCTTGACGCCATTGCCATAGTTTTGCGGCGTGCCTTCGCCGTTCATATACATGCCGGACAAAACATACATGGCTTCATCATAGCCGGCATTGGCCGACCTTTTTATCAGCTCAAAGGCTTGAAGATTGTTCTTTTCAACCACAAAACCTTTATAATAGGCATAGCCAAGCATGAAATCGGCCGTGGGATTTTTGACCGCTGAGGCCCTTTGGAAAAGGTTGACGGCCTCTTGCGGACGATAAAAATCTCCTTGTTCGGATATGTAGATAAAAGCCAAATTGACCATGGCTTCGGCATTGCCCAGCTCGGCCGCTTTGGAAAACATTTGCGTGGCTTTGATGATGTCTCTCGGCGTGCCGATGCCGCTATAATACAAACTACCCAGATTGTTGATGGCGACATTGTCGTTTTGATTGGCGGCCATTTCATAATATTTGAAGGCTTGTTTATAATCCGGCTTGATTTGCGCTTGCTCATCACCGTATAAATACATATATCCCAGCGTGAGCTGAGCGTTGAGATCGCCGGCTTGGGCTTGCCGCGTGAGTTTTTGCTGCAATGTCTCTTGCGGCTCGGTTGATGAATCCGTCACAACCGGCTTATGCTCTTTTTTCCAAAAGTTTAAAAAGGAAAAAATGCCCTTGTCTTCTTGGCTTGCCGCCTGCTCCGTTGTTAAATCCGAAACTTTTTCTTCCGAAGTAATGCTGACAACGTTATCTCCGGTCAGAGATAAAACCGCTTCTTGCGCATGGGCCGTAAACGCACTCATGCTCACACCAACCAAAAGCAGGGATATTTTTTTCATTTTTCACCTTAAATTACATTTCTCGCATGCCGGACATGCGGCTGATTAGACAACGACTTTGTTGCTCTTTATTATGATAATATCTCTCTTTTTTAGCAAGTATTTTATTATATTTCTGTGCATTGAGGCTGAGCGGCGCTTCTTCCAGTTCTTGCAACATTTCTTGTTCTTCCGCATCCGGAAGTATTTCCGGTCTGGGCTGTTCATTATAGGCATGTTTGGCAAAAACGGCACTCACCGTTGCTTGATTTTCCGGCAGAGAAAAATATGGCAGCTCATCGCCTTCTATGCGGCCGTTATATTTGGGCAAAATAAATTCGGCATAGCGATTGAAAATGTCTTCCAATTGCTCTTTGGTGGTCACCAAGCCCAAAGATTTTAGCTCAGAATCGCTGACATTAAATTTCTTTTGCATATCAAAAGCCTTAAACGGACGATACATAAAATTATCCTCAATGAATTTGGCTATGATTTTATATATTTTTTGCCCCTTTTGGCTTATCGGATGGCGGCTGATTGCATCAAAGTCTTTGCCATTGGCTCTTTTGGCATCTTCCAGACGAAAGGCTTTGTCCAAAACTTGCAAATTGTATTCTCGTATGTTTTGCTTATTGACCTTTTGCGCGGCAAATTGTTTTTCCAAAATTTTCATATCTACCAATTTTCGGTCGCCGTCTGTGAGGTATCGGGCTTTGTTTTCCTCCCAAAAACGCATTCCCTTGTCGGCCGTGTTTTGATGACTTATCAGCAATATGTTGTCATTGCGGCTTTCTTTGTCTTCTTCTCCGGCATATATCTTGCTGGTTATGACATCCCCGCCGTGCAATTTGGTGATTTTTATTTGTAACTCAATTTTTATCCCGTTCATATTCAGATATACTTTTTTGTCACGGTAGTTTTTGGTTTCATATTCACTGCTCTTATTAGTGTTGCCGTGAAAAGAATCTTTGGTTTCACAATCTTGCACCCCATATTGCGGGTCGTTGCGAAACAGATTGAGTGTTTCTACCGTATCTTGATAATATTTGCGGGTGATGGTCAGGCGCACAATGTCTTTCAGCCGTTGATGCGGCTTTGGCAATGCGGCTATCTCTTTTTCTATCTGCGGTTCGGCCGCTACAACGGCCTGCTCATATGACGGAGAATCTTTTGCATATTGCGCCAGAATCTTCTGCTCATATTTTTTTCTGATTTTTTGTTGGTCTTTCTGATATTGATTATAATATTTTCCGCCTTGAGAGATGCACTTTCCTTGTGCATTTAAAACCGGCTGTTTGATTTTGTCTATGGCGCGGCGCACATCTTTGAGGCCGGGCAAAATTTCATATACCGGATTGTCTCGATAGTCATAATAAGTCAGCCGCATTGACGTAAACGGCGTGACATGACGCATTTGATATTCTTTATATTTGGGCATATCTCCATAATTTCCACTGGGAGAATTTTGCTCAATTTCTCCGGTGGAAGTGTCTATGGCATTGATTTGTTCCGGAACAATTTCTTCGCCCATCTCTTCCAGTTTTTTGACCTTTTCTTGTCGATATTCCGACATCAATGAATAGCTGATTTTTTGTACCAGATCTTGGGTTATTTGCTCGGCATTGCTATAAATATTGCGCAAATATGCCGCCGCATCATCATCTATCATGCCTTTTTTGGCCGCTTGATTGATGCATTGAAAATTGTGATTGTTTATGCGCTGTTGCAGACTGTTTATTTCATCTGTGGTCAGATATTCTATTTCTCTTGCCGTGATTTTTAATTTTTTTCCGGTCTGAAAAGCATCATCTATTTTGGTTATTAATTCTGTGTATGTTGCCATATTTCACCTTTTTGTCTATTATAGCAAAATATTATACACAATTTTATTCTTTTTGCAAACAAAAAAACTCCCGCCAAAATGACGGGAGTTTTCTTTGTTTTTACTTGTCTTTTTAGAACAATTGCAAAACTGACTGAGCAGCTTGAGATGCCAAACTCAAAGAGTTGATGGCCAGCTGTTGTCTGGTTTGCAATGCCAACATGTTTGCCGATTCTTCGTTCATATCGGCC
>CALXPK010000009.1 GCA_944390265.1 uncultured Alphaproteobacteria bacterium
CTACTACTCGCCTCGCTCTCCGCCTTTTTTATGTGCCTTGTGGAGAGTGCTTTTTTGTGGCTGGAGCCTACCAAGCTGACGTCAGCTTGACCACGCAAACACGGCGTGTTTGACGGCAAAAGTTTGATTTCCGTGCCGCGCGTTCCGCGCAAACGTAGGACGTTTGATTCCAAAAGTTTGACTTCCGTGCCCTGCATCCCACTCACATCACCCTACTCGCACCACCACCCCCTTTGTCATGCCGAATTCGTTTCGGCATCTCTTGCTTATCGGCACTAATTTTTTTTAATACCAAAAAACCCCGCCAACAGGCGGGGTTTCAAATCATATTATTCAAGAAAAAATCTTAAGAAATTTATTGAGCTTTATCCAATTTGCCAATGGAATTTATAGATTTTTCAATCAGCTCATCTTGCATTTTATCATTCAGTTTTTCAGCCAAAACTTGTTTCAAAGTTTTGAAGGTCACCTCAGAAGTCATGGTCACAATCTCGTTCATCACTTCGGTTTGAGAGGCTTTCAATCTTTCTTCGGCTTCTTTTTCCTTGGCCGACATTTCAAGTTTGAGTTTTTCCAAACTCTCTTTTTTCAAAAGCTCAATCTCTTTGGCCGATTTTTGCAAAATTTCTTGCGCTTCTTCATCAGCATGAACAAACTTGCGCTCATATTCCGCCAACAATTTTTGAGCATCATCTTTCAAATTGGCGGCATCATTAATTTTGTTAACAATATTATCGACACGATTTTGCAACATTTTTTTAGCCGCTTTGCCAATCGGTCGTGCCAACAACACCACAACCAACACAAAAGAAACGGCCACCCAAAAGACCGGATTTTCATAAAAAGCCCCATAATGATGAGCCGGCAAGCTCACATCCGAAATCAACTCATCAGTGGCATTGAGAACCGTGTTTTGCGTCATATCAATAAATTCTTTACCTGAAGTAACCTGATTCAAAGACATATTTTTTCAACCTTAATCATTCACCACGTTTTTAATACCTTGTTTAATGTCATCGGGTTTAATCTGAGAAAGTTCAAGTTTGCCAACAATATCCATGGCCCATTGCTGAGACATGCTTTGCACCTCTTTAAGGGCTTTTTCGCGAGCTTCTTTGATTTGGGCTTCCCCTTCAGACAACTTGGTATTAAGTTTTTGTGCCAACTCATTTTGTTTTTTGGCAATATAGTCGTTCATTTCTTTGCGAGACTGTTCCAAAGCCAAATTGGCCTGAGCATTGGCCTGAGCCAAAGCCTCATGATATTTTTTGAGAGAAGCCTCGGCCTGCTCTTTAATCTGGCTGGCTTTGAGCAAATAGTCATCAATTTTGCGTTGTCTCTGATCCAAAATATCTTTAATTTTCGGAATAAAGATTTTGCTCATCAAAAAGAGCATGGTAAAGAAACAAATGCAAAGCCAAAAGAACTGAGAAATAAACCAAGTAGGATCTAACTGCGGCATAACAACTCCTTAAAGTTTCTTTTTTTGGCAGCGGAGAAACCGCCGCCAAAAATTTAGAAACAATCTGACTATTGACCGGTCAACATAACCAAAGCAATAACCAAAGCATACAAAGCAATAGCTTCAACGGCGGCAAAACCAGCCCAACCGTAAATATCTACGTCTTTTTTAACTTGCGGGTTACGACCGACGGTCGAAATAATTGTAGTCCAAACTTGAGACACACCCCAAGCAGCGACCATCATTGACAAAGCGCACATACCGGCGCCGATATAAGCCATAGGTTCCATTTAATATCTCCATATATAAAAGCTGACAAGCAGCTACAAACCAACAACAAACATAATTATAATCCGAGCCTGCATTTTTTAGTGACTATGAATGGCATCACTCAAATAAATGCAGCTCAAAACCGTATAAATAAACGCTTGCAACAAAGCGATAAAAATCTCAAACACCACGATGCAACTGTTAAAAAGCACGGGGACCACACCGCCCACACCCAAAGCCAGAACAAAGCCGGCAATAATTTTCAGCATAATATGTCCGACCGTCATATTGGCCACAAGACGGACGGTCAGGCTGAAAGGTTTGGACAAGAAAGAAATCATCTCTATCGGCATAATCAGCGGGGCCAAAGCCATGGGGATTCCGTTTGGCATAAAGGTTCTCCAATAGCCCCATTTTTTCTTCTTGATACCGATGCAAATGTTGAACAACAAAGCAATCAAAGACAAGCCGCCCACGGCTGCCACATGAGATGTAAAGGTAAAGGAATAAGGCAACAAGCCGAGCAGGTTTCCGAAAGCCACAAACAAGAAAATGGTAAAAATAAACGGAAAATAGCGCAAGGCTTCCATGCCGGCATTTTCTTTCAAGAGGTTAGAAACAAACTCATACAGCGCCTCGGGCACCGATTGTGACAACGACGGCACAATGGTTCTTTTACGTAAGCACACGGCAAACAACAAAGCCGAAACAACCACGGCCAAAACCATGAACAAAGAAGAATTGGTAAAAGAAATGTCATATCCGCCCGCCTTAATCGGGATAATCGGTTGGATATTAAATTGTTCCATCGGGTTAGACAAAGTTTCTACTCCTCACGTTGTTTTTCTTCGCTTTTGGCGAATCTATACACATTCAAGAACCCGGCGGCTCCGCCCAAGAACAGAAAGACAATCAGCATCAAAGGTTTGGTCTCAAGCCAATCATCCAAAAAATAGCCGATTGCGCCGCCGGCCAAAACGCCGGACAACATCTCTGTTCCCACCCGAAAACCGATTCTGGAAAAGCGCGAAAAATCAGATTCGTTAGCCACCGACTTTTGTTTTGCACTTTGCTTTTTGAAGGTTTTAATCCGTTCATCGAGCTTTTTCAAATCTTCCGGAAGTTCCCGCATAATGTTTACCCTAAAATATTACCGATATAGTTAAAGAAATGCTAATTTTTTTGCAACTTATCCTCAGGCATATATTTTTCTATCAATTTTTCAAAAGTTGCATAATCGGGAGCCCCATATATAATCTCGCGGCCTTTGACGCTGGAGATGACAAAAGAAGGTGTCCCGCTGATACCCAAATTGGCAATGCCGAACTGACGCACTTGCATAATTTCTTCGGCTTTTTCTTTGTCTGCCAAACATTTTTCGGCATCTTCCTGGCGCAAACCGTTTTGGTAAGCATATTTCAAGAACAGCGCTTTGGCATCACCGGCGCGGCCCCATTCATGCTGTTTGGCAAAAAGCATATCGGCCACGCGGAAAAACTTGTTACCCGAGAAGCAATGCGCGAGCAGTGAAGCCTGCATGGAGTTTTTATCCAAAGGAAAATCATCAAAAATAAGGCGGACCAACCCTTTGTTGATATAATTTTCCTGCAACTTGGGCAAAATCTCAAGCTGGAAGCGAGCACAATGATAGCACCCGAAAGAAGAAAACTCATAAATGGTCACTTTGGCTTTGTTGCTGCCGAGTTGCGGTCCCCAGGGGATGAGCAGATTCGGGGCGATTTCACCGTTTTCGCCCACTTTTTCGGCGGCTTTTGCATTTTGCACCAAAACAATGCTTCCGTCCGGATTCATCACATAACCTTTAAGCGACATATACATACCGAAAGCCAACAAAAAAACCACCAAGCCGGCGGCAATCGAACTACATTTTTTGATAAAATTTTCCAATTTCATTTTTCCTACTTTTCTTTATGATGATTATTGTTAAAAATAGCTTGCCCTAATTTTATTAAAATTTCTTTTAATTTTGAACTTTTTATATCTTCCGCCATCGATTCGATATATTTTTTTTCATCATCGGTCAGCAAATCGGGCTGTTTTTCCTCGGTTTCGGGCATTTCCTCCGGCAGAGAGATGGCGCTGTTTTGCACGATTTTCAAACCATTCACGGCATTATACCCGAAATAGGCATTGATTTTTTCCAAAATATATTTTTCACGATGCGCAATTTCCAAAGCAAAAGCCCCGCTCGGCACTTGCAAGTGCAAAACGCCGTTGTTTTTTTGCTCACGCTTAAAATCAATTTTTTGCGGAAAGCTGTATTGAGCCAATTCCTTGCCGACAATTTTGTCCCAGTTGGTCAAAATGCTGACCTCGACAAAACCTTTTTTGCCGAAAAGCTGTTTGGTCAGCGGTGCCATGGTTTTGGACAAGGCCGTCAAATCGGAGGTCAGGCGGGCACTTTTGGGCGCCGGACGTTTTATGTCAAACTCATCTTCATTCATAAGGCCTAAGTTAGCAACAAACTATCAACAAAGCAACAGCTGTTTATTGCTTTGTTAAAATTCGTTGCTTATAATGCAAGCAAAATAAATTGAGGTCTGAAGATGGATTTTATATTGCTGATCAAAGCCGTTATGTCCTTGTTGTTTGTTCTGGGGCTGTTGTTTGTCACGCTCTGGGCCGTCAAATATATTGAGGTCAACAGCGCATCGGGAAAAATGTTCAAAAAATTAAACAACAAGCGCCGGCTTGAAGTGGTTGAAATCAAGCGCATAGACAGCCGCAACGCTTTGGTCTTGGTCAGAAGAGATGACAAAGAACATTTGTTGTTGATTGGTCCGTCATCACAAATCATTGAAACCAACATCAACCCCGCGGGTCAAAAACATGAAAAAGAAAATTAGTTTACTTGCCTTTATTTTGTTTTTCGGCATCCTTTGTTTTGCAGATTCGGCATTGGCGCAATCCATCAGCTTAAATGTTGGCGATTCTCCGACCACGGGTTCCACCACGGCACGCATTTTCAACGTGATTATGATGATAACGGTGCTATCGGTGGCGCCCTCGATTTTGATTATGATGACCTCTTTCACCCGTGTGGTTGTGGTTTTATCCATCACCCGCAGTGCCTTGGCGACCAACTCCACACCGCCAAACATGGTTTTAATCTCTCTTGCTTTGTTTTTAAGCATGTTCATCATGGCTCCCACTTTTGAAAAAGCCTGGGATGAAGGTCTGCAACCCATGTTTGAAGAAAAACTAGACACAATGGAAGGTTTAGAAAAAGCCTCCATTCCATTTAAAGAGTTTATGATAAAAAACACACGCGAAAAAGACTTGCTCTTGTTTCAAGATTTGAGCCAAGAAAAGCCGGAAAAAGTGGAAGAAACTTCTCTCAAAGTGGCCATTCCTGCATTTATGATAAGTGAGTTAAGACGTGCATATGAAATTGGCTTTTTGATATATGTACCGTTTTTGATAATTGATATGGTGATTGCCTCAATTCTCATGTCCATGGGTATGATGATGTTGCCGCCAACCGTTCTGGCCCTGCCGTTCAAGATAATCTTTTTTGTGCTGATAGATGGATGGTATATGCTGGCCGGCTCACTGATTAATTCTTTCCATTAGCAAAACAGCCCTGTAAAAAAGCAGGGCTGTTTTTATAAAAACTTTTTGCCCTAATCGCCCATTATACGTCTTTTCTGAAAAGACGGAGACAGCCGCAAAAGAAAGCACCTTAAATGTGCTTTCTTTAAGGAGACGCAATGAGCCTTGGCTTTGGTAGAATGCGATAGCTTTCGCAGCAAAGCCTTAGTCGGAATTGGCGAGTAGTAGGCGCCGAGGGAAAAAGTACCGGAATGTACAAGGTAGTACATGAGGACACTTTTTACCCGATGTCAACGCACTAATTCCCCATTATACGAGCTTTTCTGAAAAGACGGAGAATGCGGCGAATAGAGTGATTTTAGGAGCGAGAAAAATCCTAGTGTACAAAAAGGTACATGGATTTTTCGAGACGACGCTAAATCGCTCTAGTCGCCCATTATACGTCTTTTACGCAAGGCACGGGAAAAAAGGTCGTTATGTGCGGAAAATAATAAGATTTAAGGAAAATTACGATGGAGTGTACATATTGGTACATGACAGAGTAATTTATCCGTAAAATCTGTATTAGTTTCCCACAGAACGAGCTTTTTTAAAAGCAGGGTATGTGCCTAAAATATGCACATACTCTGCAAAAAAGTTGAGCTCGGATAAAGCATTTTGAAAAGACTTTTGGGAGGGGTGTGCTTCGGCTTCCAGATAGAATTGAGCTGAAACAAATTTGCCGTCAAGCAGGTAGCTTTCCAACTTGGTGATATTGATGCCGTTGGTGGCAAAACCGCCGAGAGCTTTGTAGAGAGCCGCCGGAATATTTTTGGTTTTGAAAATGAAAGAGGTGATAAAATCGCCGCCGTCATATTCAGGAATAAGCTCATCACGCGACATAATCAAAAAGCGGGTGGTATTGTTGGAAGCATTTTCAATATTTGAGGCCAAAATGTCCAAGCCGTAAATTTGACCGGCAAGGGTTGAGGCAATGGCCGCCATGGTTTTGTCTTGAGCCTTGGCCACATCGTCACAAGACTTGGCGGTATCAATCCGCGCAATCGGCGTGATGTGATGATTTTTGACAAATTCGGAACATTGCGCCAGTGCCTGCGGATGTGAAGACACGGTCTTAATATCTTCGAGTTTGGCGCCTTTCACACCCAAGAGCTGATGTTCAATCCGCAAAAAATATTCGCCGACAATATGCAAGCCGGTTTTGGGAAGCAAGAAATGCACGTCGGAAACGCGTCCGGCGTTGGAATTTTCCACCGGAATCATACCCAAATCGGCATCGCCGTTTTGCACCATATCCATGGCCAGTTCAAAAGTTTCGCAGGCAATATATTCTTGGTTAGGATAAACATTCATGGCCGCAATGTTGGAATAAGCGCCGGCCACACCTTGGTAAGCAATTTTCAATTTATGTTCCATTTGACACCAAAGGCACCGCCCGCAAAGACGATGCCTTTCCTTTCTTGTTTGATTATTTGATATATTTCAACGCTTCGGCAAGCTCTTCGGGCGTGTTAATATCGGCAGGAGCTCTTTCATCCAAAACCATTTTGGTAATGACTTTGGCGCGAATGGTCATGCCGTTTTCCAACGCACGGAGCTGTTCCAAAGATTCGCGATTTTCCAAAACTCCGACCGGATATTCCACAAATTTTTTAAGTGATGCGGCCTTGTAAACATAAATGCCGATATGATGATACAAATCCTGATTTTTGCATTTTTCGGGATTGCGGGTATAAGGCGCCACGGCGCGGGTAAAGTAGAGGCAGCGGCCTTCGGTCTCACCTTCGCGCAAACCCATCACGATTTTGACATTGGTGGGGTTTTCGGCATCGGCTTTGGTTTTGAAAACCATACCGCATGTTGCAATATCGCAATCGGTGCGTTCAATCATCTCAATGAGTTCATTATTCACGGCCGGATCAACATTCAAACCATCGCCTTGGAAATTGACCACAATGTCATATTTACTGCCGTCAGGGTCAATTTGCTTCAAAGCGGCGGCAATACGGTCGGTACCAGAGGGCAGGCTCGGGTCAGTCAAAATGGCTTTGGCGCCAAACTTTTGGCACTCATCTACAATGGCTTGGTCGCCGGCGGCCACAATCACGTCACCGGGAACAACCTTGCGCACGTTTTCATAAACGCGATGGATGAGGGTTTTGCCGTTGATATCAATCAAAGGTTTATTGGGCAGGCGGGTTGAAGCCATGCGGGTCGGAATCATTGTAACAATTTTAGACATAAAGCAACATCCTTATAAAAATTAAACTTGCAGATAGGGTTTGTATATAATATAAAGACAAAAAAATAAAGGACTAAAGACAATGAAAGTGGATATTTTTGATTTTGAACTGGATAAGAGCCTGATTGCCAACCAGCCGGCCGAGCCGCGAGACAGCTGCCGCTTGCTCGATTTGTCGGAAGAAGGCAAAATCACCGACCGCGTGTTTACCGATTTGCCGGATTTATTGAACGAAGGCGATTGCTTGGTTTTCAACGACACCAAAGTGATTCCGGCCAAACTCTACGGCAAGCATGGTCTGGCTGAAGTGCAAGTGACCTTATATCGTCCGGTGGACGGCATCAACTGGTGGGCTTTCATCAAAAATGCCAAAAGATTAAAAGAAAATGACGTCATCACCTTTTACACCGCCGGCATTGAGCCTGAAAAATCGGACTTTAAAGCCATTGTGGTAGAAAAAAACGGGGAAGAAGGCGTTTTGTTGCAATTTACCTGCGACCCGTCGCAACTCGGACATTTGCTGGAAAAATACGGCTCCATGCCCCTGCCGCCCTACATTAAAAGAGAAAAACCGGTCATTGGCGGTGAAGACGGCATTTGGGATAAGTATAATGACAAAGAAAATTATCAAACCATCTATGCCAAGCATGAAGGCGCCGTTGCCGCCCCGACCGCAGGCTTACACTTCACCCAACGTGTGTTTGACGCTCTGGACAAGAAAGGCGTTAAGCGCGTCTTTTTAACCCTGCACGTTGGCGCCGGAACCTTTCTTCCGGTCAAAGTGGATGACACCAAAGACCACAAAATGCACTCGGAATACGGCATCATCACCCAAGATGTTTGTGATGTGATTAACGAAACCAAAAGACAGGGCAAACGCATCATTGCCGTCGGCACCACCTCCTTGCGCTTGTTGGAAAGTGCTGCCGACAACCAAGGCATCATCCACCCCTTTGCCGATGACACCAGCATCTTCATCACCCCCGGCTACAAGTTCAAGATTTTGGATATGCTCATCACCAACTTCCACTTGCCGAAATCAACCCTGTTTATGCTCGTTTGCGCCATTGCCGGCACGGAAAGAATGAAGGAGGCTTACCAACACGCCATGGATGAAAAATATCATTTTTATTCTTATGGTGACAGCTCCATCATCAAATGTGTAAACAAAATTTAAACGCATTGAAGATATAATGGGAGCATTCTCAAAAACAAAATCAAGGAGAGAACAGTGAACAAAATCAACGCCTATATTGAACAATTTTTTCCGCTTCTCAAAAATGCATTCATGCCGGCGTTTCTTTTCGCCCTCTCCTTAATTTGTTTTTATGCCTTGCATGAAATTTCAATAACCTCATTAATCACCTTGCATTGCGCTTTTTATATTGTCAGTTTTGCAAGTTTTATGATTTTGCTTTACTTCAACCAGCGCAAACCGGTGTTTTATATTTTGATGATGGCCTTGAGCTACATTTTGATCAACATTCTCAAAAACAAATATAATCAAGATTATGCCACCACGTCTTATTACATCAGTTTATGTTTTTTCTTGCCGGCAAACTTGCTTGGATTTTACTTCATTCCCGACAATCGGCTTTTGTGCCGCACCAATGTTTTTTTGCTTCTGGCCATATTTGTGCAATTTTCAATCGGCGAAATGCTCGGCGGCTATGATTTCAAGCTCAATCTCACCTTATTTGACGGCCACTTGGGCAACCTGAGCATTTTGGGTTTGATTTTGTTTCTCGTCACGCTGACGGTTTTTCTCATCAAAGCCTCCAAAGACGGCTTCATCATGACCTATGCGCTGTTTTTTGTAAGTTTGAACCTGATGTTCGGTTTTATCTATTCCGATAATCCGACCGCCTTAACCATTTTCTTCTGTTCGGCAGCTCTGACCTTGATGCTGGCCATTATTCATAATATTTATTACAACACCTATAAAGATGCCTTAACCGGTTTGCCGAGCCGCAATTCATATATGATACACGCCAACTCATTTCCGCTCAAATACAGCATCGGCGTGGTCAGCCTTGATAATTATGATGAAATGAAAAACATGTTCGGCAAACACGATCGCGATACCTTGGTGCGGATGATAACCGGAAAAATCATTGAAGAATTCGGTGAAGAAAATTTATATCGCTACAGTCCGGACGAATTCATTCTCATCTTCAAAAACGAAAACAAAAACGAAAGTTTTGAGCATCTGGAGCAAATCAGAAGAGCCATAGCCTCGGCTGAATTTATTTTGCACAACCGCAAAAAAAGCATCAAGCTCACGGTATCCACCTGCGTTTCGGAAAAGAAGCGCAGCGATGCCAAGTCCGTTGAAGTTTTGTACCGCATTCGCAAAACCCTGCAAAAGGCCAACGAGTTCAGCCACAATATCTCATCCAAGGCCTAAACTTTTTTACGGCTGACAAAATATAAAACAATGATTCCAAGCCCAATCAACGGCACGGAAAGAATTTGTCCCATGGTGAAATAGGTGAAGAAATAGCCCATTTGGATGTCCGGCTCTCTAAACTGCTCCATCGCAATACGAAAAATGCCGTACAAAATCACAAACAAAGAAGAAACCACGCCCTGATGTGCTCTGACCCAGGCCGAGCGCCATAAAGAATTAAGCACCACAAACATCACGATACCTTCAAAAAAAGCCTCATAGAGTTGCGAAGGATGACGCGGCAAATAGCCGCCGTTGGGAAACTTCACCGCCCAAGGCACATCGGTCACCCTGCCCCAAAGCTCATCATTGACAAAATTGGCCAAGCGGCCGAGGAAAAGCCCGATAGGGGCATAAAGAACCACCAAATCGGTCAGCGCCAAAAACGGATATTTGATTTTGCGGGCAAAAAGATAAGAGGCCGCAATCACGCCCAAAGCCCCGCCATGAAAAGACATGCCGCCTTTCCACACCTCAAAAACCTGCAGCGGATTCATCCAAAACGCCGAGCCGCCGTAAAAAAGCACATAGCCCAAACGGCCGCCGATAACAATGCCGAGTGTAATGTAAAAAACAAAATCTTCCATATTTTCTTTTGTGAGTTTGAGGTCATATTTTTTAACATTGCGGCCAAGCAACCACCAACCGATGAGGATTCCCAAAAGATATGCCATCGAATACCACCGGATATCTAAGGGACCAACGGAAAACATAATCGGCGAAATTTGAGGAAAATCAAGCCCGTTCATTTTTTATTTCCTTTCTGATTTTCAAAATTGCTAAAATTATATTAATAAAAAAAAATATATCCACACGAAAAAAACTTATCATCCGCAATATTTTGATAAACATTTGATTTAAAAGAGAAATATTTTTTATTTTTTTTATTTTTAACAAATAAAGTGGAAAACTGCGACTCGTGACTTGTAATTCTCGACTCGGCAATACAATCTGTATCCAGATACAAAAAACGTCGTAGTCAAAAACTTTTTTTATAAATGGAGAAGAAAATGCTTCTGGCACAGAAAATTGCCTTTGAATATAATCCCATAGATTTGGTCGAGAATATCTTCTCCTCAAAATCGTTTGAATTTGAACGCCGCGCCGATAATGAAGTTGTGGTTGAAGTCCAGGGCAAGTGGAACAACATGTTGCTGTTTTTCTCGTGGGAGCAAAATATGCGTTGCTTGCACCTTTCCTGCCTGATGGACATCAAAAGCACCATTGAAGACCGCAGCAAAATTTTTGAGCTTTTGGCTCTGGTCAATGAAGATTTGTGGCTCGGTCATTTTTCTTATTGGACCGAACAAAATATGCCGGTGTTCAAACACTCCATTCTCTTAAATGATGAAGACGAAAATGTTTTAAACGGCAAAATCTCTCAAGTGATTGACATTGCCATCAAAGAATGTGAGCGGATGTATCCGGTTTTCAAAGTGGTTTTGACCAAGGGAATGGACCCCAAACAAGCCCTATACCCGATGTTGATGGAAACTTTAGGTCAGGCTTAAAAAAAACAAAAAAGCCGTTTTCTTTATTTGAAAACAGCTTTTTTTTAAGCGGACAATCAACTCTCATCATTTGCCTCTGATTCCACGTCGATTGATGTTTTTCTTTTTGACATGAAAAGAAGTATTTTTCATTTTCATGCGCGCATCAACAAACTCCTTTTTTTTGAAATAGCGCGGCGGAGAAAAGAGAAACCTCTCCGTTCCAAACTCCATACTTGCAAAAAGAAATTCCAACCTTGCAATCAGCCAATTTAAAATTTTCATAAGTTTATAATTTTTGTGAGCATAACAAAATCACAATAACCAGAAACAAGACAATCGTTTCAATCCCAATAAGAATTTCAATTTTCTTTTCCATAATTTTAATAATAAAAAAACACTAATAAAAACATATGTCCATTATTAGAACCAAACGCACAAACTGTAAACAAAAAAAGTGCATTTCCGACCAAAGAAACACACTTTATTTTCACAAATTTTACTTTTTTTTCTGAACTTCATGATACATGGCGGCAATCAAATCTTCAACCGTGTCAATTTGTGAAATCACATCATCAGGGAGCTGAACCTCCAATTTATCTTCACAATTGACCACCAAATAAAGTTTATCCAAACTATCCAGATGCAAGTCTTTTTGCAGAGAAGATTTTTCCGAAATATCTTCTTCAGGATAATTCCATTCACGAAGCTCATCATAAATCAATCTGACAACTTCATTTCTATCCATAAATCAAAGCATTAAATTAATAATATAACAGTAATATTCATCTAAAAGATAAATATAAACATTCACAAACTTTAGTCAAGAGCGATTTATTTGGAAATTTTTTTGACCCAGCTTTTCACGTTTTTATTATGTTCGGACAGGCTTTTAGAAAAATTGTGTCCGCCGTCACCGGTTGCCACAAAAAAGAGATAATCGGTTTCGGCCGGCTGAGCCGCGGCAAATATGGCATCTTTTCCGGGGTTGCAAATCGGCTCGGGCGGAAGTCCGTAATATTTATAGGTATTATAAGGGCTGTCAATTTGCAAATCTTTGCGTTTGAGAGTTCGACCGAGCTCGGATTTTCCTTCCGTCAGAGCAAAAATCACCGTCGGGTCGGTTTGCAGTTTCATGCCTTTTTTGAGGCGATTGACAAAAACCGAAGCCACCAAAGCTCTTTCTTCCGGCACACCGGTTTCTTTTTCAATAATGGAAGCCAAAATAAGCAATTCTTTTTTATTTTTAATCGGGAGATTAAGGTCACGGGCGTTCCAGGCTTCATCAAGTGTTTTTTGCATATCGGCTTGTGCTTCCGCAACAATCTTTTGACGCGCCGTTCCAAAAGGAAAAGTATAAGTTTCCGGCAAAATAAGCCCTTGTTTATCACCCAGTGCAAGCTCGCCGCTCAGATACGGATTTTCATTTAAAATCTGCGCAATTTCGGCATTGGTCAAACCTTCCGGCAAGGTAATTTTGCGGTAAAAGACATCTCCTTTGGCAATTTTTTGCATCACCTTCCAAAGAGAAATTTTGGGCTCAAATTGATACTCGCCGGCACGCAATTTTTGCGAAAGTCCGGAAAGCCGCGCCGCAATTTTAAAAATCAGCGGATGCGCGATAATCCCTTCGCGTTTGAGGCCGTCAGCCATCATATTAAGCGAGGTTCCTTTTTCCACCCGAATAAAAGCTGTTTGTGCAAGAGGACCGGCCTGCACGCACCACAAATAAATTTGCAACACAATCAAGGCTGCGAGAACAATGCCGATTCCCAAAATTTTTTTCATCCGCTATCTCCATAAATCTTGAAAATAAAGCTAGCCTCAACCAAAGCTCGTGTCAACAATCTACAAAATTATATCCCTAAATAAAAAAAGCGCCGTCTGCAAAAAACAAACAGCGCCTTTAGAAAATGCTCACCAAAACGAACTAGGCTTCGTATTTTTTCAAAATCAAAGAAGAGTTTGTACCGCCGAAACCAAACGAGTTGGACATAGCCGCCTTAATCTCTTTCTTTTTAGCTTTCAAGGGAACCAAATCCATATCTTTAACTTCCTCGGCCGGATTCTCCAAATTCAGGGTCGGCGGGCAAATTTGATCCTGTATGGCTTTCACGGTAAACACGGCCTCAACGGCACCGGCTGCACCGAGCAAATGTCCAATGGCCGATTTGGTTGAAGACATGGAAACATATTTGATATCATCGCCAAACAAGCGTTTGACGGCCAAAGCCTCACCGACATCACCGGCCGGTGTGAGATCGGAAGAGCGTCGTGTAGGGAAAGAG
>CALXPK010000010.1 GCA_944390265.1 uncultured Alphaproteobacteria bacterium
CTACTACTCGCCTCGCTCTCCGCCTTTTTTATGTGCCTTGTGGAGAGTGCTTTTTTGTGGCTGGAGCCTACCAAGCTGACGTCAGCTTGACCACGCAAACACGGCGTGTTTGACGGCAAAAGTTTGACTTTCGTGCCGCGCGTTCCGCGCAAACGTGGGACGTTTGATCCCAAAAGTTTGTCTTTTGTGCCCTGCGTATCGCGATGCTCTCTTTTTCTGGGGCGGGCTAAAGTGCCTCGCTCAGAAACAAAAAAAAGCCCTGATTTCCATCAGGGCTCGTTGCGTTTTTTTTAACAATTATTTTTCGCCGACTTTGGTTTCAAAGGTCAACTTGTCACCGGTGGCGGCATAGGTTTCAATGGTGCGGGCGGCTTTTTTGCTCAAGGCTACGCATCCGGGGCCGGAGACGCATCCGCCTTCACAGCACATCACCTCAATCATGTTGTTTTCTGAGCCTTTCAAGGCATAGCGTTTCAACAATTTGACACTGTCTTTGGTCAAGCCGTCAATTTTTTCGGTGCGGATATCGGCTTTGCCTTCAACCAAAGACTGAACGGCACCAGCCACACCGCCGGAAACCGGGAACAGGCGGCCTTGCGCGCAAGAAACTTTGGAAAACTCGGCTTCTCCGGCCGTGGCCACATCCACATTTTGCGCCAAGAACATGGCCGCAATTTCTTCAAAGGTCAAAACATAGTCCACATAGGGGTCAGATTCAGCCTCCACGCGTTTGGCCAAGCAGGGTCCGACAAAAACAGCCACACAATCAGGTTGTTCTTTTTTGACCAGTTCGGCCGTGTAATACATCGGGGTGTGGGTGCTGGAAACATAGGGTTTTAATTCCGGAATGTGAATGTCGGCGGCGCGGAAATATGCCGGACAGCAAGAAGTGGTCATAAACTTGGCACCTTCTTTCATTCTCTCCAAAAATTCGGCCGCTTCTTTCTGAGTGGTGATGTCGGCACCGACAGCCACTTCTACAACCTCGTCAAAGCCGATTTTTTTCAATGCGGCAACCAAATTTTGCGGTTTGCCGGTGAACTGACCGATGACGGCCGGAGCCACCATGGCCACAACTTTTTTATCGGTTTCATGAATTTGTTTTAACACATCAACCATTTGCGAGCGTTCTACAATGGCGCCAAACGGGCAGGAAGCCAAGCATTTGCCGCAAGAGATGCATTTTTCGTGGTCAATGTGTTCCACCCCGTTTTCATCTTTGCTGATGGCGCCGACCGGACAAGCATCTTCACAGGGGAGCTGAGTCTTGATGATGGCACCATAGGGGCAAGATTCTTTGCAGATGCCGCAGTTGATGCACAAACTCTCATCAATATGGGCTTTGCCGTTGACAAAGGAAATGGCCTTCTTGGGGCAGTTTTCCTGACACGGACGCGCAAAACAGCCTTGGCACATGTTGGTCACCACATGGTGGGGTTTGGCACAACGGTTGCAGGCCGAAGGAATGACGGCAATTTGGCTCGCGACCAAAACTTTGCGCTCTAAGGCCATTTTGCCAAACTCGGCCAAAGTGTGGGCATCGGCATCTATCCCGTCATCGGGGCTGAAACCCATGGAGGTGAGGCATTGCTCTTTGATGATTTGGCGATCTTTTTCCAAAGAACCGCGGAAAGGTGTGGAATCATCGGGCTTGATATCGGTGGGAATGCGGTCGGCATTGGCAAACTTGTTGTCAAAATAGTGCTTGGCCACTTCAATCAAGATTTTGGCGCGCATGAAATTGGCGTTGTTTTTGGGTGTTAACAAGGTCTTGTTCCTTTTGGTTAGAGTTGCGAATTGCTCGGGAAAAAATTTGCCCGTCTTGTCTTTTATCCACTTTTTTAACACAGCAATATCTGCCGTCAAGGCAAAAATGCGCCCTTTTATCAATTATCTGCTCTTTTTTGTAAATATTTTGTGACCTGTTAGCAAAAAAGTAATTGTCTTGCCTTAAATAATGGTGATAATTATAATAAATTTGGCTTTAAATTGGAAATGTGTAATGGCTAAAAACGTAATATATGAAAAATATTTGTTAGACGCTTTGGATCGTGTGGCGCGAAACCCAAACGGATATTCAGTTTTGTATATTAATATTTCCAAATTGCGCCCCAAAAACAGACATCCCGAATTTGTAAAAATCTTTGCCAAAATTTTTGACAGCGTGGCCGGCAATGCCAAAGGAACCTTGTTTGTGCTTTCTAACGGCGATTTTGCCATCCTTGGCCGCGATATCACCCATGAGGTGGTTGAAGATGCCGTTGTCAAACTGCGCGAAGGCTTGGCGACCGACCCCATCTTGCACACCCATGATAGTCAGGATTTTTTTGAAATTTATGACTTTCCGCGCGATTTTTCTAAGTTTTATGAATATGTTGAACAAATGAAAAGTCAGGCTTTTTTGAATGTGCAGGAAGAAGAAATTAATCAAAAAAGGCCGGTGCGCGTCGATGAAATTGATGATCTTATCAAAGCGCTCGATTTTATTGATATCAGCGAAATTGTCAAACGACAAAGCGTGTTGCGCATTGAAAAAGGCGGCGCTTTCCATGTCTGGTTTCAAGAGTTTTTTGTGGCGGTTAAAGATTTGGTCAAAAAGTTTGACTCTAAGCTCGATTTGCTCGCTAACCGCTGGCTCTTCTATTATTTTACACAGGCTTTGGATAAAAAAACAATTGCCGCTTTTGCTTCTTCAAATTTGCAAATTTGGCCCAAAGAAATCAGCCTGAATCTGAACTTGTCTTCGGTCTTTTCGCAAGCCTTTGTTGACTTTGCCAAAAATTTTGTGAAACCCGATCAGAAAATTATTGTCGAAGTGCAGTTGATGGATGTGTTTAACAATCTGCCAACCTATTTCAAGGCTAAAGAAATTTTGCGCAGCGGCGGACACAAACTCTTGATTGATGCCGTGCCGCCGGTGACGCTCAAAATGTTGAACGTGGCGCGCCTTGATCCCGATTTGATTAAAATTTTTTGGGAGCCTTTGCTTGAGTATGACGATAATAATGCCGAGCTGAAAGATATTATTGCTCATGTCGGCCGAGAAAATGTCATTTTGGCCAAGTGTGAGGATGAAAAAGCCATTAAATGGGGCGTCAAATATGGAATCACCGCTTTTCAGGGCCCTTATATTGATAATTTGGAGGTGGCTCTCTTGCGCAAAAAATGCCCCTTCGCTCAGAATTGTTCCGTGGCCGAATGTCTGAAACGCAAACGCTTGCTCTCCGGCTGGTATCGCGAAGGATGCCAAAATAAAACTTGTTTGGAAACTTTGTTGTAGGGGTGTCGGTTATGGTCATTTTTTCCAAAAATTCAGAATTGCCTCTCGTTCAAAAAGATTCTCTCGTGTTGGACTTTTTGCAAAAACTCGGTGCCGGTATTGATAATTTTCAGGCCTTGTATCTCCATATCAGCAGACTGCAAAACCAAAGTTTGCGTATGTCTCAGCGGCAGGCGCTGTTTGATACTTTTGACGGCGCGGTTAAAAAGTCTAACGGAGAAATTTTTTCACTCGATAATGAAGATATGGTCATTGTTTATGGCGAAAATGTCTCTGATGAAATTCAGGCTTGTTTGATTAAAATTCGCTTTTTGTTTCATGATGATGCCGCCATTCGGCAATCGGCCGATTTGTTGCAAAGCGGTTTTGCCGAGATTTTTGATTTGAAAACTCAGGCCGAGGCGTTCAAAACTTTGGTCAAAAAAGCCAAAGCGGTTGAAAATAATGCTCAAACAGCGCTCAAAAACACCGCAGATGCGGCCAAAACCAGCGTGGCAAACCATATTTTGGCCAATCGAAAACTCAAACGTCCGTTGACCCCGACAATTTTGGCCAAAATGCAAAAAGCCTTGTCGATGATGGATTTTTCCAGCCTTATCCGCCGTCAGTCGGTTTGTGCCATTATCGGAAAATCGGTTCCGCAGATGATTTTTGATGAGGTGTTTGTTTCTATTGCCGATTTGCGTGATATGTTGATGCCGGATGTGGATTTGTTTTCCAATCCGTGGTTGTTTATGTATTTGACCGAAACTTTGGATAAACGCGTTTTGGCCAGCCTGAGCCGCCATGATGACGGGGCTTTGACCAGCAATTTTAGTTTGAACCTGAATGTTTCAACCGTTTTGTCTGATGACTTTTTGGAGTTTGATGAAAACTTGAACCCCATTCAGCGCTCCACGATTGTGTTGGAATTTCAACTGATTGATATTTTTAGCGATATCAAAGCATTTATTTTGGCCAAAACTTTTGCGCAATATCGCGGATATAAAATTTGCATTGACGGCATTACGGTTGACAAACTGCAATATATTGATCGGGAGCATTTGCAGAGCGATTTGATAAAAATTATTTGGCATCCGTCTTTTATGGATGTTATCCGCGAAGATAAACATTTTACCGATTATGTGAACAAGGCCGAACGTTCCCGCATGATTTTGTGCCGTGTGGATGACCCGCAGGCGGTGGATATCGGCAACTCGCTCGGTATCAATCTTTATCAAGGGCGCTACATTCAGCGCTTGCTTGCCGCCCAACCCCGTAAAACCATTTTCAGCATAAAAAAATAGCTCCAAAATCGGAGCTATTTTTTATGATCGGTTAGAATTGAATTATTGGTCGGACATAACTAAATACATTACAATCAAAAGAGGACGCGTCAAGCGCCAAAGCGTGATGACCAAGTCCCAGTGCCAGCAGGGCACCGAGTATAAAAAAACACGATTTAAGCATGAATAGCCTCCTTTAATAATAAGAATTAAAGCCTATACCATTCATGATA
>CALXPK010000011.1 GCA_944390265.1 uncultured Alphaproteobacteria bacterium
AGGTTAAAAACTCGGAACCGTTCTCACCTTTGCGGCGCCATGAACCGGCGTGAACCTCATAGATGGACATCGGCTTATCAAAGCTGTTATATTCTTCGCGATATTTCATCCAGGCATCATCATCCCAATGAAACTTGTTGATGTCATATACAATGGATGCCGTGTGCGGTCTGACTTCGGAATAAAAAGCCACCGGATCTGACTTGGTCAAGATATAATTTTCTTGCGTTTTGATTTCATATTTATAAACTTCGCCTTCCTGCAACTCGGGAATGAAAATATCCCACACACCGCAGGTGATTTGTTTGCGCATGACATGGGTGCGGCCGTCCCAGTTGTTGAAGTTGCCGACCACGCTGACGCGCTTGGCGTTCGGTGCCCAAACAGCAAAACTCACGCCTTTGACGCCGTTCATTTCCATGACGTGGGCGCCGAGTTTTTTATACATATCCAAGTGGTTGCCTTCTGCCAAAAGATAGACATCAATATCGCCTAAAACAGACGGGAAACTGTAGGTATCATGAATGGTATAAAACTGATTGGCATCGTTTTCGATTTTTAATTTGTATTTGAAATTTTCTCTCGGACCTAAATTGATTTGAAAGAATCCACGGTCATCAAGTTTGGTAAAATAGCCTAAAGAATTGCCGTTTTCATCAATCAATTCCACTGATTGGGCGTGCGGTTGATAGGTTCTGATAAAGACTTCTTTGGAGCCTTTGTCTTTGTGTATTCCCATCACGGCAAAAGGGTTTCCGTGGTCGCCGTTGATAATGGCTTCCATCTCTTCTTTAGACAATAAATTTTCCATAAATATACTCCTGATTTTTGATCCAAGATTTCAAAAAAAATTTTGCTTATCTTTGCTAATCTATAAATGATATATTCTTAATTGCAAGAAAATATCCTGATTTATAAATTTTATTTTTCAAATTGCACATTTTCAAGCTATTACCTATTGACGTATAAAATTTTGGTTATATAGTAATTGTTGTATGTGAAAACATTGTTTTATTGGAGTTTATTATGGTAAAATTTAACGAAGATGCTATCAGAGAAGCAGCTTACTACAACTGGCAAAATGCCGGTTGTCCGAATGGTCAGGACGAATATTTTTGGGCTATGGCCGTTGAGCAACTCTCTAACTGCAACAACAAAACTTCTTGCTCGAAATCTTCTTGCTCTTCCAAGAAAACTTCTTGCAAAACTTCTAACACAAAAAGCACAAAATCTGCAGCTTGCAAAACTGCTTCTAACTCTAAAAAATCCAAATAATTTCAGGATTTTTGTAAAAGAACTCTTGCCTTTGGGGCAAGGGTTTTTTTATGCCTTGCGAGCCAAAATCACATAGCCCGGCACTTCTTGCAAAGCCTCTTTTCGGAGGATGCAAAGCTCCTCTTTTTCAATCAAGAATCCAAATTTTTTCAACAATGAATGAACATAATTTTGATGATGTTTATATCTTCCCGACAGGTGCAAAACATAGTCAGAATCATTGTCCATATTTGCCGTTATGCTAAAAAGAATCCGCCCTTGTTTTTTGAGTGATTTTGACATGGCTTCAAACAGCGAATCCAAACTGCCGAAATAGGTAAAAACATCGGCCGAAACAATCAGATCATAATGATTTTCACGTGTTGCAAGAAACTCAATAATATCTTTGCAAAACAGATGGTTATAGACCTTTTTCTTTTTGGCTTCGGCCAGCATTTTGGCCGACAAATCCACCCCGTCCAGAGAGAAGAATCGAGCATAGGGTTTTAAGATTTTTCCACACAAACCGGTGCCGCAACCGGCATCTAAAATGCGGTATTTTTTTTGCGAATCCTGACCATAAATTTCTTGCAAAAAACGTTCTATTATTTGCGGGGTTTGATATTCCAAATCGCTCAAAACTTTTTCAAAATCGGGGGCAAAAACATCAAAAATTTCTTTCACATATTCGGGGTCGGCTTTATCGGGAATCGACTGATTGATAATGGCTTTTCCCATATGTTGCGCCATCTTGTTTTGGGGAAAATTTTGCAGCCATTTTAAGGCATATTCTTTGATGATTTCATCCCCAGAATCCAAAGACAATTCATAAATCATATAACCAAAATTGATATGATGGCTCTCATCTTGCGGAGATAAAATAATTGCCTGCCAGCCAGATTGAAGTGCCTCTTTTATCAAGCCCTTTTCTTGATAACAACGGCTTAAATAATTGTACAACCACGCATCCTGATTATTCAACTTTAAGGCCTGTTGCAAAGCCTCTAAAGCCTCATCAAAATGCTCTTGCTCCAACAGAGAGGTTCCCAAAATATTTAGGGCCATATAGTTTTGCGAATCCAATGCCAAAGCACGTCCGGCATAGGCTTCGGCTTGAACATAATCTTCAAGTTCCAAATAAATATTGGCGATATTCACAACCGCCAAAAAAGAATCCGGCCGGAGCAGATTTGCCTGCTGATAATATTGCAGCGCTTGCGTATAATTTTTTTTGAGAAAAAGAATGTTGCCGAGGTTGATTAAAGCGGTGGCGTTTTGCGGATTTTTTTTCAGAATCCGACGGCAAATTTTTTCGGCTTTGGAATAGTTTTTTTGTTGGTATAAATCCAAACTATAGTTGGTTAATTTGGCTTCTGATTGTTCAAACATTTTTCTCTCGATTTTTTTGTTTTCAGTATAAGAAATCACACAAAAGAATCAAGCCCGTTATCGGTTTGACATTCACGCTTTATCGTGGTAATTTTTTTCTATCTTCAAATAATATATGTGAATTTCATGACTTATAATTACAAAAGAATCTGGCAGATTGCCTACCCCATTCTCACCGGTATGGTCATTCAACAACTCATTGGTTTAACCGACACGGCATTTTTGGGCAGGGTTGGGACGGTTGAGCTCGGCGCTTCCGCCATTGCCGGTGTTTTCTATGTGATGATATTTATGCTCGGGCAAGGTTTTTCCATCGGGGCACAGATTTTAATTGCGCAACACAACGGAGAAAAACGTTTTCGCCGCATTGGGCAAATTTTTTATCAGGGGTTGTTTTTCCTTTTTCTTTTTGCCTTATTTTTTATTTTGGGAATCCATTTTTATGCCAAGGATATTCTCAAAAATTTAATCGAATCGCCTTTGGTTTTGCAATCGGCTCTGGAGTATTTATACCCTCGTTCCTATGGCCTGTTTTTTTCTTTTGCGATTGTGATGTTTCGGGCTTTTTATGTCGGTACCATTCACACCAAAGTTTTGTCCCTCAATGCTTATGTTATGCTTGTGATGAACATTGTTTTTGACTATCTGCTCATCTTTGGCAAATTTGGTTTTCCCGAGCTCGGCGTGGCCGGTGCCGCTCTGGCTTCGGTTTTGGCCGAGGCGGCTTCCACACTGTTTTTTATTATCTATACTTTTATCAAAACACCATACAAGAAGTTTGGCTTGGATATGGTTTATTTTCGCAGCTTCAATACACTCTCGCGCGTGTTGAGAATCTCAATCTGGACGATGTTGCAAAATGTGGTTTCTTTTGCCACTTGGCTGTTTTTTATGTTGGCGGTGGAACATTTGGGCGAAAACGAGCTGGCTATTTCCAACATTTTGCGCAGCATCAGCGCACTGCCGTTTATGATTATCAATGCGCTTTTGGGCACGGCCAATGCCATTACCGGAAATCTCTACGGCGCGGACAGAGAATCTGAAATCAAATCCACCGCCTTGAAGATGGTTGTACTGGGTTATTTGGGCGGCTTAATTGCAACGGCCCTACTCCTTATTTCTCCGTTTTGGATTATGCGTATTTATACCGATGATATCAATTTAATCCATCTGGCCGTGCCGGCATATTATTCCTCCATGACCACCTATTTTTCTCTGGTTCCGGGGTTTGTGTTCTTAGGTATTATCTTCGGTGTGGGAAAAACAAAAGCCGCCATGTATCTGGAACTTTTGGCCTTGGCGGCTTATACGTTTGCGGTGTGGTTTATTGTGGTTTATCTCAAAGCTGACATTGCCATCTGTTGGTTATGTGAACACTCATACAATGCGGCATTGAGCTTTTTAACCTATATCTATATCAAAAAAAAGAATTGGTTTAACACATAGTTTTGCTTGATTCTTTGGCTTATATCTTTTACATTTTGTTTGAACCTTAAAGGTTCGGAGCCTTGACAAGCTCTTATACAATACGGTGTTTGGTATTACATCGTTAATCAGTTGTGCTTTCACATCTGATCTTTTAAATGTGTGTGCTTCTGATGAAATATCCCCACGACATAGAAATATGGTCGGGGAGGTTTTGGCGTATGTTCAGAAGCACACGCTTTAAAGGCCAAAACGGTCATTTTATTGTATATGATTTGTCAACTCTCCGACCGCCTTTTCGGCGGTTTTTTGTTACCCATTACAAAAACTGGAGAATTGAAATCTATGTCTGACAAAATTTCTTTTTTTAAAAACTCTGTATTCTTGTGGCTTGCTCCGCAAAAAGGACGTTGGAATAAAAACTTCTTTTTTGCTCTTGTAGCCACCTTGGCAACTTTTGCCCCTGATGTGATTATGAATATGATGACCAATTCGCACATCATTTTAGAGCCACTTTTTGTTTTTTATATTTTTGGCTTTATGTTTTTGCTTTCTTTCTGCCAAAACATTCTGGTTTATAGCTTCATCATTTTGTGGGTATTGATGCAAACGGTTCAGCTCAATTTTATGGCCTTTTTCGGACATCCGATTACCGCCGGTGAAATCATGAACATTGTTTATGAGCACCGTGATATTTTTGACACGGCCTACTTGCAACAAACTTGGTTTGTGATGCCCATGATCATCCTATTTTACGGGATGATGGCTTTTGTGTTTTATATCGGCAGCAAAGAATCGGTCAAAGTGCGGTGGATGTTTTTGGCGGTTTTATATTTGGCGGCGCACAAACCTTATCGCGCTTTTACCGAAACTAAGGGAATCTGGTATTTTCAGCCCGGTCCGACACGTGCTTCTTTCAAAAACAGCATCAATACTTTTTCTTATTTTTTCTTTCAATATTTGTGGAAAAACAATCAATCTTCCGAGGTGGCTTGGCAACCTTATCGAATCCAAAATATTGCTTCCGATACGCAAAATATTTTGGTTATTTTCGGAGAAAGTTTGTATAGCGAACATATGCCGATGTTTGGCTATGAGCGCAATACTTTTCCGCTACTCACACAAAGAATAGCCAAGGATAAAAATATTGCCGTTGCCACGGCTATTGCCCCAGGGATTTCCACAGCAACATCCACGGCTTTGTTCTTTAATTCCATTCGGGAACCGGGAAACATCAAAGAAATCAGAAACATGACCGGAAACCTCTTCAAGGCCGCCAAAGAAAACGGCTTTGAAACTTATTACTTTTCTAACCAAGAATCGCGGCTGATTATGAATATCGGCGAGAAATATATTGACCATATTGCCAATAATGATTCCGAGCCTTTGTTCTTTAGTCAATATCGCGATGAAGGTTTGGCCAAAATGCTTGAGGGAATCGATTTTCAGCAAGGGAAAAAATTTGTGGTTTTGCATATGCGCTCCCCGCACCTGCCTTATGAAAAACATTATCACGGCAAAGAAGACAAATTTCAAAAATTTGTTCCCGATACGTCCGATGTTGACCGCCTGACCTATACCACCAACAGCTATGACAATGCGCTTCTTTATACCGACTATGTCATCAATGAAATGATTGATAATTTTGAGCAAGGTTCTAAGGGGAAAAAGCACACTGTTTTCTTGACCGCCGACCATGGGCAACTTTTTGATTATGACGGCATGTGGGGACACAATAATTTGGTGATTGAGCAAGGCAAAGTGCCGGCTCTAGTCATTGGCAATACCAAACTCAAATTGCCGCAATATATTTCTTCTTATCAGTTCAGCAAATTGATTTTGCGCCAACTCGGAGCTGATTTGATTAACTCCAATGAAAAAGGTAATACTTATTTTCTGCACGGCAATAATATCTATTTTCCTTATGACTACAGAAAATATCAAATTTTGAAGAAGGGTAGCATCAAAGATTATCCCATTGCCAATACCAAAGATATTGGTTCAAAATCAGAACATTAGAAAAGATAAAAAATCCGGAATAAAAAATTTCGGATTTTTTTTTAATTTTTTATAAAAAAGGTGTTGACAGAAGCGTTTTATTATAATATCTATATCTCCGTTATCTGATGGGGGTATGGCGGAATTGGTAGACGCGCTAGACTCAAAATCTTGTGGCCTCAGGCCGTGTCAGTTCGAGTCTGACTACCCCTACCAATCATGAAAAAAGGCTCTTAATTTTAAGAGCCTTTTTTGTTATCTTGAGATATAGGCAAAAATAAAGCCCCGTTTGAAAACGAGGCTTTATTTTTTTATGCTTTAGAAGTTTTGTTTGGCAAACTCAAATTTATCAAGTCCGTTGATGGTCTTGACCTTATCATTGGCCAAAATGGTCGGCAGTTCCATGCTCCGAAAAACGCTGCGCTCATCGGCATTTTTGACAAATGCCGTGATGTTGCCGCTGGCGCCTTCCAGCAAGCGTTTGGAAGCCACCTTCCATAAATAGGCAATTTCTTCCTCTTGGAGGTCGCAACGACCGTTTTCAAGCCCCATATCCATCATCTTGATGCCACAAGGCGTGTGATCCAACATCACGGTGCCGGGGTGGCTTTTGACATATTCAAAGGCCTGAATCTTATTTTCTTTGGTCGGCAGAAAACTGATGCTGTATAAAACCAGAGAATCCGGCTTGGTACTCACATCATATGTTTTGGCCACCGCCAAAGCGTTGTCATAAAAATCATCCATTGTCTTTTACTTCTTTATTCTTCTTTTTAACAATATCCAAAGCGCCGTTGGATACGATGATCTCTGCGGTATCACCTTCTCCAATGTCGCCATTCAAAATTTTCAAAGCCAATTTATTCTCAATTTGATTTTTTAGCAACCTTTTTAAAGGTCTTGCACCGTAAATTGCATCATAACCGTTATTGACAATCCAGATGAATGCGGCATCGTTGACATGCAACTTAATCTTTTTGTCGCTCAAACGCTTCTCAATATTGTTAATTTGCAACTGAGCAATCTCTTTGATATTGCTTTTATCCAAGCGATGGAATATGGTAATCTCATCAATACGGTTGATGAATTCCGGGCGGAATGAGGCTTTAACAATATCCATTACCTTATCTCGAATCTTCTTCGGATCATCGGCACCCGTGGCTGTGGACAAGATTTCCGAACCCAAGTTAGACGTCATGATGATAATGGTATTCTTAAAGTCTACCGTGCGGCCTTGTCCATCGGTCAAACGACCATCATCAAGCACTTGCAACAACACATTGAAGATATCCGGATGAGCTTTTTCCACCTCATCAAACAAGATGACTTGGTACGGACGACGACGAACGGCCTCGGTCAAAGCACCGCCTTCTTCATAGCCGACATATCCCGGAGGAGAACCAATCAAACGAGAAACGCTGTGTTTTTCCATATACTCAGACATATCAATTCTGAGCAAAGCGCTCTCATCGTTGAACAAGAACTCAGCCAAGGCCTTGCTCAACTCGGTTTTACCGACACCGGTCGGACCTAAGAACAAGAATGAGCCAATCGGCTGACGCGAATCCGAAATGCCGGCACGAGAACGTCTGACCGCGTTGGCAACGGCGGCAATGGCCTCTTTCTGACCTATCACGCGTTTGCCCAAATATTCTTCCATATGGATGAGTTTCTCTTTCTCACCTTCCAGCATTTTATCCACCGGAATGCCCGTCCATTTGGAAACAACCGCGGCAATATCGTTTTCGGTGACAACCTCGCTGAAGCTATGTTTCTTTTCTTGCGCTTCGGCATCTTGAATCTGTTTTTCCAACTCCGGAATCACGCTATATTGCAACTCGCCAGCACGTTCAAAACGGCCTTCACGTTTGGCAATTTCCACCTCGATTTTGGCTTTGTCCAACTTGTCTTTCAAGGTGGTCAAATCAGCCAAAACTTGTTTTTCGCTCTTCCATTTTTCTTCCATGGTTTTGGCTTTGGCTTCAAGGCCGGAAATTTCATAGCCAATCAGCTCCAGACGCTCTTTAGATTTGACATCGCTCTCTTTTTTCAAAGCCTCGCGCTCAATCTTCAACTGCAAGATACGTCTATCCAATTCATCCAATTCTTCCGGTTTGGAATCGATGGCCATACGCAAAGCACTGGCGGCTTCATCCATCAAGTCAATGGCTTTATCCGGCAAGAATCTGTCGCTGATATAGCGGTTGGACAAAGTGGCGGCGGAAATCAACGCTCCGTCAGAAATTCTGACCCCGTGGTGGAGCTCAAATTTTTCCTTGATACCACGCAGAATCGAGATGGTTTCTTCAACACTCGGCTCGCTGACGTAGACTGCTTGGAATCGTCTGGCCAAGGCGGCATCTTTCTCCACATATTTTTTATATTCGGACAAAGTGGTGGCGCCCAAGCAGTGCAATTCACCCCTTGCCAAGGCCGGTTTCAAGAGGTTGGAGGCATCCATTGAGCCTTCACTGGCACCGGCACCGACCAAAGTGTGCATTTCATCAATGAACAAAATGATGTTGCCTTCGGAGGCCTCAACATCTTTCAAAACGGCTTTCAAGCGCTCTTCAAACTCGCCTCTGAATTTGGCACCTGCTATCAATGCGCCCAAGTCCAGCGCCAGCAATCTCTTGCCACGCAGGCTTTCCGGCACATCATTATTGACAATTCTTATCGCCAAGCCCTCAACAATGGCGGTTTTACCAACGCCCGGTTCACCAATCAAAACCGGATTGTTTTTGGTTCTTCTCGACAAGACTTGAATTGTTCTTCTTATCTCGTGTTCACGACCAATCACCGGGTCGAGCTTGCCCTCTTTGGCTTTGCCGGTGATATCAATGGCATATTTTTTCAAGGCCTCAAAATTGTCTTCGGCATCTTCGCTGTCGGCAATGCGGCCTTTGCGATAATCATTAATCGCCTGATTGAGTTTTTCGGCATTAACACCGCTTTCTTTCAAAATATCATAAGCCTTGGTGCCGGCCGTCATGGTAAGCGCTTGCAATATGCGCTCGATGGTCACAAACTTATCACCGGCTTTGTCGGCCAAGTTTTCGGCTTCCATCATTACACGGGTGAAGTCTTGGTTCATCAGGCTTTGAACGGAAGCACCCTCCACGGCCGGAATTTTTGCCAAAGCCTCGTCTACTTTGGCGGCGATAGTCAAATCGGAGCCACCTGCTTTTTGCAACAAATCTTTGACTTGAGAATCTTTTATCTCAAGCAAACCTTTGAGCAAATGCTCGGTAGAAATATATTGGTGTTTATATTTGGCTGCCAGATTGATGACATCTTGTATTAAGTCTTTGGACTTGCTGGTTAATTTTTCAAAATCCATTATTTTAACACCCCTTTCTTGTCTTTATCTTTTTAAAATATAGTAAGGTCGGGGTATATAAATCAAGTCTAATTTTTAAATTTTTTGCGGGGTGATTTTAATCAAAGTGATTTCGGCCGGCGCACCCAAACGCATCGGCGGGCCCCAATAGCCGACGCCGCGCGATACATAAAGTTTGGCTCCGTTTATATCATATAAACCGGCCAGATATTTGTTGGCATTTTTTGCTAAAAAACTGAACGGAAAGATTTGTCCGCCATGGGTGTGCCCCGACAAAACCAAGTCAAAATCTTTAGCGGTTACCATATCGGCCACACTCGGATTGTGGCTCAGCAACACGCGATAATTTTGCTCATCGGCACCCTTGGCCGCTTCTTCTATCTTAATGGCAAAATAGGGGTTCATCGCGGCCGCGGATTTATCCGGCACGCCGCCGATATATAAATTTTTGTCGGCAATTTTATAACCCTCGTTCATCAGTGGTTTAATTTTGGTTTGGTGCAAGGCTCGCAAAATTTGTCCGGGGCCGTTGTAATATTCATGATTGCCGATGACAAAATATACCCCGCCCTTGGCTTCTAATTGATCCAAAATCGGGAAATATTCTTTCACTGCCAAAGCCTTATCATCAATGATATCTCCGGTCAGCACAATGACATCAGGGCGCAACGCATTGACCTCATCCACCAGTTTTTGAATGTGATGCTTCGATGAGGCGCGTGAGATGTGGACATCTGACAACTGGACAATGGTCAGTTCTTGTTTGAGTTTGGCCGAACTTAAATTTATCTCTTTGACATCCGGCACTTTGTTGGCCTGATACACGGCGTATAATGCAACGCTCAAAGACAAAATTGCGGTGACGATATTGGCATATTTTAAACTCAGCGGATTTTGCGGGTTAAACCAGCCCCAATCGGCATGAAAAAGTTTGCTTATGCCAAAGCCGGCATACCACAAAAAGTCACGCGCAAACAAAAGCATAAAAGTGATAAAAGCCCAACCGAACAGGAAGTAGCCGCCATAGGTCAAGGCATCATAAACCAAGCCTTGCAAGGCAAATTGTTTGCGGCAAAAGCCCACTATAACCGGCGAAAGCCACCCCAATATAACCAATATTGAGATGGCTAACTTATAAATAAACTTCATTTCCGTATAAGCCACCAGAGTTCTGATGGTGATGGTTGAGCAGGCTATGGTCAGAATCAGGCTGGCTACCAGAAAGAACATTTTTTTTCCTTATTTCAAATTAGACGGCAAGGTCTTGCGTTTTGTCCTCATTATTTTCGGCAGTTTTTCTGCGCATCGGACGACGGCCGCGAATTTTGGGCTTGTTTTCATCAGCGGCAGGAAGAGAATCCGGTTCGGTGATTTCGATGATTTTGAACTCTTTCTTTTCGGGAATCGGAGCGGCTAATTCGGCAGCAACCAAATCATGCACGGCGGCCTCATCTTCGGCTTTTGCCGTGATATCAAAATCGGCCTCTTCCGGCATATTGAGGTTTCCGTTTTGAGAATCCGCGGTCGGCTCAAGTTCTTCAACTTTGGGGAAGTTGACAACTTTTTGCGCGTTTTTCTTCTCATTAATTTCGGTCACGATTTTGCGATAGTGCTCGGCATATTGTCTGAACACTTCGGAGGTGACATAATCGCCGTTGGCATGCGCTTCTTTGGCCAGCTCGTTATATTTTTTGATTAAGTCTAAGGCCGTGCCGCTGATTTTTCCGGCGATGCTGATGCTGTCAAACTTGTAATTCAATGAATAAATTTGATTAGAATTATTATTACGATACTTGTTATTTGTTTTTTTCATAAGTCTTCATACCAAAATAAATACTTTTCAGATTTTTTCTGAATAAGCTGATTAAAACTAAAATCTTGCGTTTTGTTTTGAGAATGTTTCAGATGCAAAACAAAAAATAAAAAAAGCATCTTAAGAAAACCTTGTTTCCTTCTGCGGTAGATAATACAGATAAAATTATTAATTGCAAATTATTTTTTCAAAATTATGCATCTATTTATGCCGCCATAATCTTTGAGAATATCTACAAGCAAAAATCCTTCTTTGACAAAGATATCTGCAATTTGTTTTTCTTGTCCGATGCCGCCTTCGATAAAAATTTTTCCGCCTTTTTTAAGCATTTGATACCCCACTTTGGCAATTTGCTTATAATGCACCATGCCGTCTTCTCCGCCGTCCAAGGCTTGCATGGGGTCATGGGCTTTGACTTCTTCTGCCAAATCGGCAATATCTTGGGTCGGAATGTAGGGCGGATTGGTGACAATCAAATCAAAATCTTGACCCAAGCGGCTGACAATATCCACATCAAACCAGCTTCCTTTTGCAAATTTGACCCGATTTTCCAAACCCAGCTTTTGGGCATTTTGGGCGGCAATTTTGATGGCTTTTTCTGAAGAATCCAGTGCCACGCCGTTCAAACTTGCAACATCTCCCAAAACGGAAAGGATAATACAGCCCGAACCGGTGCCCAAATCCAATATCTTTTTTGCCCCCTTTTCTTTGGCATATTTGATGGCCGCTTCCACCAAAATTTCCGTATCCGGTCTTGGCGATAACACATCTTTACTGACAATAAAGTCATATTTATAAAAGCCCTTTTGGCCCAAAAGTTTGCATAAAGGATAATGTTGCAAGCGCTTTTGCACCAGCTCTTCTGCTCTCTTTTCTTGGTCTTCGTTAAGCGGCGGGCAGGCAAAAAACAACTCGTTTTCATCTACTCCCAAAACAAAAGCCAGAATCAGACGCGCTTCCAAGCCGGCATCTTCAATTTGATGAGCTTTGAGTTTTTCGGTTATTTTTTGAACGGCATCTGTCATGTTATCTCATTTAAAACAAAAAAACGCCTTGCGGCGTTTATTTTCTTACTTGTTGTTTTTAAGCATCATAACCGCCGCGGCTTTTGTCAGCCGTATATGCCGGCGCATCTGCTTTTTCACCGCGCAGTTTTCTTAAACGCTCGTCCATGCGGTCGCGCGCTTCTTTAATATACACCGCAGCATCAGCATAGTTTATCACATGCTGATTTTGGGTTTCGGTTGCGGTTGAATTTTCCATTTTTTCTCCTTTTTTTTCAGGCAGCTTCATCAAGTTTCATTTCTTGACGAACCAACTCTGACAATTTTTCAAATGCCTTCTTTTCAATTTGTCTTACTCTTTCGCGGCTGACGTTGAATTTGGCGCCGATTTCTTCCAGAGTAATGCCCTTATCGGAAAGCATGCGGTTTTTGATGATGTATTGCTCTCTCTCGTTTAACTTGCTCAAGCAATCATACAAAACTTTTTTCTTAAAGTTGGCTTCTTGGCGCAAGCTCAAGTTTTCTTCAATATTTTGGCGCTTGTCCACCAAGAAATCCATGCGCTCGGAATCATCTTCATCCGAAACGGCAACGTTCAACGAAGAATCGCCGCCCAAACGAGAGTTCATTTCTTTGACATCGGCTTCATCAACAACCAATTCTTTGGCAATGTTTTTAACAACTTCCGGTTCAAGCTCTTTATTTTCATAAATGCCTAAACGTGCTTTGATGCGGTTCAAATTGTAAAACAATTTCTTTTGCGCTGCTTTGGTACCGATTTTGACCAAAGACCATGAGCGCAAAATATAGTCATTGATGGAAGCTCTAATCCACCAAACCGCATAGGTTGCCAAACGTACTTTTTTATCCAGATCAAATTTTTTAACGGCCTGCATCAAACCGATGTTAGCTTCGGATATAATATCCAGCATCGGCAAGCCATAACGACGATAGGTCATGGCAACGCGGGCGGCCAAACGCAAGTGCGAAGTGATGAGCTTTTGGGCTGCGTTCATGTCTCCTTTTTGGTGAAAATCTTGAACCAGCTTTTGCTCTTCTTCTTCACTCAACAATGGGAACTTTTTGATTTCCTCAAGATAGGCCACCAGCGAATTGCTTTCAGCCAAGACCGGCAAGTTACCGGAATTTCTTAAGATAAGCTCTTTTCCCATATAATCTCGACCTCTTTTCTTATCAAATATTACAGTTTTTTGAGAACTGCTCGCCCTTAAGAAAGGGGATTCCTTTCATGAGCGAAGTGTATTATGCATTATTTTTAAATTTGAATCAATACCCTTTATTAGATTTTTTTAATCATAAACGGTGGTGAAGTTTTTGGAATCCGCTTGACCGGGGAAGTTGATGATTTCTATCGTATAAAAATTGTTCTGCGGATAAATCAGCAAATATATTTCCCTCTCGCCGGAGCTTTTGCACAAGCTCAAATCTTGGGCTTTGACGCCTTCGTTGATTTTGATGTCTATCAACCTATCGGCCACGGCATAGTTCTCCTGCGGAGGAAAATTTTGAACATCAACCGGGGTAAAAGTCTTCAGCTTTTTGAGCATCAGCACTTGGCGACGCTCATCTATAATGCTGGTTTGTTTTTGCTGTTGATAATATTGCTCAATGCGCGCTTTGACCTTTTCCAGCAGACGCGGATTGTCACATTGAGGGTGAAAAACCGCCGGCTTTTCGCTGAAAAAAGAACTGTCGCTGACAACTGCTTCCAGTTGTTTGCGCGAAACAGACATGGCTTTTTGCGCCTTATCCGTATCGGCCGTTTCGGCTTGGCAAACTCCGGCATTCAGCATCAGACAACTTATTAGCAACAAAAATCGACGCATTATCATTTGCTCCTTTTACGCAAAAAAAGCGGCCGAATCTTTGTGACAATACTCGGCCGTGCTTTTTTGTCAGAAATTGATTGATTTCGGGGTTCTCGGGAACGGCAAAACATCGCGGATGTTGCCGATGCCGGTGACGAGCATCATCATTCTCTCAAAGCCCAAACCAAAACCGGCGTGCGGCACGGAACCATATTTGCGGGAATCGAGATACCAAGAATAATCTTCTTCCTTCATACCCATCTCATGAATCTTTTGCACCAAAACATCATAGCGCTCTTCACGTTGAGAACCGCCAATCATCTCGCCGATACCGGGGACCAAAACATCCATGGCGGCAACGGTGCTGCCGTCATCATTTAAGCGCATATAGAAGGCTTTAATCTCTTTGGGGTAATCTCTGACAATGACCGGACGTTTGAAATGTTTTTCAGCCAAAAAGCGCTCATGCTCGGTTTGCATATCAATGCCGAACTCAGGTTTATATTCAAAATTTTCACCCGATTTTTGCATGATGTCGATGGCTTCGGCATAAGTGATGCGGGCAAAGCCGTTGTTGATGATGTTTTCCAATTTGGCAATCAAGCCCGGCTCAACAAACTTGTCAAACAGCTCAATATCTTCTCTACAATTTTCCAACACGTGTTTGACGCAGAACTTGACCATGTCTTCGGCCAAATCCATATCATCATAAATATCGGCAAAAGCCATTTCAGGTTCAATCATCCAGAACTCGGCGGCATGGCGGGTGGTGTTGGAGTTTTCGGCACGGAATGTGGGGCCGAAAGTATAAATATCCCCCAAAGCCAGGGCATACATCTCGCCGTTTAATTGGCCGGAAACGGTCAAGTGAGCTTCTTTGCCGAAAAAGTCTTGGCTGTAATCTACCTTGCCGTCTTTGGTTTTGGGCAGGTTTTCCATATCCAAAGTGGTGACGCGGAACATCTCGCCGGCGCCTTCGCAGTCGGAACCGGTGATAATCGGCGTGTGAACATAGCGGAAGCCGCGGTCATGGAAAAACTTGTGAATGGCATAAGACAACTCGGAACGAACGCGGAAGGCGGCACCATATTTGTTGGTGCGCGGACGCAAGTGCGCAATCGTGCGCAAATATTCATCCGTGTGTTTTTTCTTTTGCAACGGATAATCATCGGGGGCTATGTCATAAATTTCAATTTCATCAGCCACGATTTCAAACTTTTGGCTACCGCCTTTAGATTCAACCAGGGCACCTTTGACGGCCAAAGATGAACCGGTACTCAGCTTTTTGACTTCATTGTAATTATTGAGGGTATTATTGGCAATGACTTGAATATTTTTGAGACATGAACCATCGTTTACTTCAATAAACGAAAAATCTTTCGAATCGCGGCGGGTTCTGACCCAACCTTTGACCAAAACTTCATCCATCGGCGCTTCAGCCTGCAGCAGTTTGGCAATTTTTGTTCTCTTTAACATTGTATATTCCTTATTATTTTCCTCAATTTTTTTACAATTTAAAACTTTTTGCTCATAAAGAGCGTTTTAGAATATATATCACTTGATTTTATTTGTCCAGCATTGACAATTAGCATTTGGGGTATAAAATCAAAATAATTAAAATTTTGGGAGTATTTATCTATGAAAAAAATTGCTTTGCTTGCCTTGTTGCCTTTGGCTTTGACCATCAATGCCTGCACCTCCGATATCGGCGCCAATGATTATTCCACCTCAGGCGTGCGCCAGGTCGGACGCGCCATGGGTTGCACCGTTTTGAGCGTACGTCAGGTTGTGGTCAGAAGCGATAATAATATCGGTATGTTGGCCGGTGCCGGTGCCGGCGGTGTGGCCGGTTCCATGGTCGGCGGTAATGATGCGACCAAAATCTTGGGCGCCTTGGGCGGTGCCGTCGTCGGCGGTATTGCCGGTGATGCGGCTCAGAGCGGCCTTTCCAAACAAGAAGGTTATGAATATGTGGTCAAAACCGATAACGGCAATGTGATGACCATTACCCAAGGTAATGATGTTTTGATGACTCCGGGCGAAAAATGTTATTTGCTCTACGGTAACGAAGCCCGCGTAATTCCGGCACAATAATATTTGCTCAAATTTATTAAAAAAGCGGCTTTTTCATGGCCGCTTTTTTTGTTGGCACAAGCCGCAATCCGAGCAACCGTTGCAGATGAGCCTACTGCCGCAGGTTTGGCAAATATCACGAAAATGTTTGTGATAGACCTCTTCTTCCCCAAACAAATCTTGGGGCATTTGCAATTTAAATTCTATTCTTTTTCCCTGATATTGCAGCCCCGATTTATAGGCCATTTCGCTTTGCAATCTTTTGTCAGGCAGATGATAGGTTTTGCCGTCTTTGATAAAATTGGTGCCGGTTTCAATAAAACAAAAAGTTACATCCACCGCCACACATTCTTGATATAGATTTTTGACCCAAGCATAATCAAGCGGGCGCGAACCGTCATAATTTTCGCCGCCGCAAACCACCTGCTCGATAATGCCTTGAGCCAAATAATTTTTGATGCTGACCGGACCAATGAACGGCGCCACCATGATTCCTTTGTGTTTGAAGGGCAAGGTAAACAACAAAGGAATCCTTTCGCCGGCACGTTTTTGATTTTCACAAGTAACATTGAAAAAAACATTTTCCCAGCCCTCGCCCCAATCTGGCGGCAGGCATTGTGCCACACGCTCGGGTCGTTTGGTCAGCAAAAAGAAAGAAACATCCGGCCGCTGTTTGATGATTTTCCAAGCCTCGGCTCTCCAGCCATCCGCTTCTTCCAAAAAGAAATCCGAGGTCATGCAGACACGCAGCTGCTCGCCGCTTTTGACCTTATAGCGGCCGGCTTTGTCCTTTTGCAAAGGATAGTTAAAATTGTTTTTTACCTTATAAATCCGCGCCCCGTTTTTCTCACGTTGTCTGTCCAAAAAATACATATAGCAATTTTGGCAGCCTTCGCTTTTTTTGATGCAACCGTGCCACGGGTTCCAAATATCGTGCATTGAGTGTTCCTTTCTTGACTTTAAAATAGCAAAATTTTTACGGTGTACAACAAAAAAAGCGATGCGGAAATAAATCCGCACCGCTTTTGTGGCTTTTATCAACCTTTATTATTTATGGTTAATGTTAATTTTTTTCTTCTTTCCTTGTTCAGTTTGTGATTTCGGGAAGATAACTTTCAACACGCCGTCTTTATATTTGGCATTAGCATCATCAAATTTCAAATCCCACGGCAGAGGAACCGTACGGCTGAAAGAACCGTAAGAAAACTCTGAGAAATAGCTTCCTTTTTTGTTTTCTTTCTTCTCTTGTTTTTTCTCGCCGCTGATGGTCAGATAACCGTCGGAAGAAACTTCCAAGTCGATGCTGTTTTCCGGAATGCCAGGCAATTCGGCAGAAACAACGACGTTGTTTTCATTTTCTTCAACTTCCACTTTCGGGCTTAATTGGCGCGATACATTGCTCAAATCACGATTCATGTCACGCGGAAAATCTAACAGGCCGCCAAAGAAGTTGTTGACCAAGTCGCTCAAATCATTGTGGTAGCCATAACGCATCGGAGTATTATGACTGTTTTCTTTTTTGTTCATTAATTCAGACATTTTAATATCTCCTAAAATTTGTTCTTGTTTTTGTTTTCTAATATTGATGTAGGAAACATCAAATGCGAATGCAAGGGGGTGGCAAAAAATTTTTTTACAAAAAAAACCTCAGAGCCAAACTCCGAGGTTTTTCTTGTTTTTATCAGAACTGCTCCCACAATCTTAAATATTCCTCAAATTCGGCCTGATTGTTGCGGAAAAACAATGCCGCCAAGGCGCGATTGCTGAGTTTTTTTTGTCTGATGCGAAACATTACTTGCTCATGCGTGCCGTTTTTCATCAGCTCAATGTCATTCATATTTTCATTGTCTGACGGAAATACTTTCAAAAAGCAAGCGCTCAAGGCTTCATAATCCAGCGGTTTGACCTTAAACATTGCCCATAAAAAGTCATTGGACGGTGTTCTTAAAACCGAAATGTAAAACATTTTATCATCGTGACTGCCCTTTTGTGCCAAAGCCAAGCATCCCCAATAGTTCAAATAAGGATGACGCTCCAAATAATAATGCACTTCGGGCATGTTGCGATAGGTTATCAAATCTTGGTGCAGATTGTTCCACAATCCATATTTGTCAACATAGGCTTCAAACTCTTTGGTGGCAACGACCATGAGCATTTTCTTCTGATATTTTTCCGAAAATTCACGATGAGATATATAGAGATAATATCCCCACAAACCTTTTGAAAGTTTGTGTTCCAAATCGGCAAACATTTCATCAATAACTTCATCCGGCCAGCCGTGTTTTTGTGTCTGCAAGGCAATTTCTTCCATGTTGTTGCGCGCAAAAAGCTGACGAATGTGTTGCGCATCAAAACCATGACGCTGCAGATAGTTCATTATCTCGGCATGGTTGTTTCTTTGCAAGATGACACTTTGACCGGCGGGGCCAAAACCCTCATAAGACAAAAAACTGTCCATCTCTTCCATATTGTTGCGCCGCGCTATGGCTTGTTGCACGCTTTCGGGAAGGGTGGCTCTTTGAACTTTATGTAAAAATGAGCGTTTTTCCGGCGGGCAATTGGCTTGCTGATAGCGCTTGATCATATACATAATTTCATCATGACGGCCGCGATTGACAATTTCCAGCAATCTGGTCTCGGGAAGAACTTTAACATACCAGGCATACACATAGCCATTGATTTGGAAATAGCTGTCTTGTTTGCCCCAAACGTCATTCAAATCGCTGATGATTTGGTCGTGAATTTCTTTTTCCTGCCAAGCCTCGGCTCCTTGAGCCACAAACTTGTTAGATGTTGATTTTTGCATAATAAAATAAAAATTAATAATTGTTCTCTAACTTCTTTTGCTAACACCTTATTTGACAAAATTCAAGAAATATTTGCAGAAAAAATATCTATTTTGACTTTTGCGGATTGATTCAAGCAAAAAAATCTACTATAATGATTTTTGTAAAAAATATTATTAATAAAAAAAATAAAATTATGGCTGTTTTTTTATTTATTTTGTCGGTGGCCATCCTGTTAGGATTTGCCATGCGGCAGTGGTCTTTGAAGGAGACTTCAAAAGCTATCGGAGAAGATAGCATTTATCTGTCTCCAACTTATGCCTCTTTCGGAGAACTCCAAGGAGGCGGGAAAAAAGATTTTATCATCTATGAGGACAAACGTCCGAATAGAAATAAAATTATGAAAAACATAGTAATAAGTGTTATTTTTTTATCAGCAACCTTGCTGATTGAAAATAACATTATAGCTCTTGCAGCTATAATAATTATTACTATGAGAGGCATTTCTGCTATCAGAAATGCCTATGATAGCAACACCCGTAAGGTTGCGGTCAGCGACCTTTATGGGAATGAATAAAAAAAGGAGATGCTGACGCTTGTCAGCTCTCCCTTTTTTATCTCTGGCCGTTTTTTTCTAAAAATTGGCTTCTTTTACGGCTTTGTCCGTGGCAAAGTCAGATGTTCTTTCAATCGTGTTATCCAAGGCTTCATTAAAACCATCAAAATAATGGTTTTCATATAACCAATAACCACCATAAGCCAAGGCCGCCAAAAGAATCAAAATTGTTATTCCTTTCATGTTTTTCTCCTTAATTATATTATAATGAATTGAGCCAAACGGCAATTTTGTTATCTACAGCCGGATTATATTTGGCCGAAAGATTGTTGAAAGAAGCGCTCTTTTGCAAATTGGCATTTTTGGCCATTTGCGCAAAATCTTCAAAATATGTTCCGTAATTGCTCCCTTGCGTGGTGAACGGAACCACTTTTTTGCCGGCAAAATCGGCTTGTTGCAAAAAGGCGCGCATCGGCGTGGAAACGGTGTACCACCAAACCGGTCCGCCGACAAAGATGGTGTCATATTTTGAAAAATCGGGCAGATTGCCGCTCAAAACCGGATATTTTTGCTCAGCTAACTGTTTTTTCAAGGTCAGATAAAACCATGGCGCGGTATCTATTTTCTCTTTTGTTTTGATTTCATAAAGCTCGCCGCCGGTCATTTTTTGAATCCGCTCGGCAATGTCTTTGGTGTGGTTTTGCAAAGAATAGTAAACTATCAGCGTTTTGCCGGCCAAGGGTTTGGCGGTGATTGTTTTGCCCTCGTATTGTGCCATTTCTTCGGCGTTTCTTTGCGCCACGCGATATAAATGCCAACCGCCTACGGCCGCCCCAATCACAGCGGCAATGATGATGATGTAAAAAATTGTCTTCAACATTTTTCCTCCTTGTTTGTTTTTAAAAAAGGATATGCCCTTATTTCAAAAAATCAAGTGAGGAAAAACTTTATTCGCTCACAATTTTCATTTGGGCTCTGAAAGGTTGGTCTTGGGCGGCAAGCACATCCAAACCGCTTTCAACCTTGCCAAGCTCTATCAAACTGCTATCAGAGATGAGGCTATGGGTTTTGTAAAAAATGCCCAGATTTTTCCATGGGGCATAGATGAACATTTTGCCGGCGGTGGCTATCATGCCGCGAGGAGCGCCTTCCAAAGAAACGGGGCGCGGAAAGTTGGTGATCTTTTCTTCTCCGGCAAAATCTCTGAACTCAAACGCGGCCGGCAACATATCTACCAACTGCGCCGCGGCCGGATTATCTTGCAAGCGGATGATGACTTCTTGATTGTTGACACTTAATTTTATTTTCATTTCTTTCTCCTCAGCCTGAGCTAAGCTGCTCCAAACAGACAGGCAAAGCCCTAATATTGCAAACATTTTGTTCATTGTTTTTTCTTTCTTATTTATCTCTTTTTGAGGAGTATAATTTTTAGAGTACCCTCTAAGTCAAGAAAAAAAATGCAACGACTTGAGGGATTGAATGTTTAATCCTTTCTTTATTTCATAAGGCTTCCTTAACCGGAAG
Organism: uncultured Alphaproteobacteria bacterium; assembly: GCA_944390265.1. Classification (GTDB taxonomy): domain Bacteria; phylum Pseudomonadota; class Alphaproteobacteria; order RF32; family CAG-239; genus CAJLXD01. The sequence goes on from CALXPK010000011.1 coordinate 20,992, forward strand.
CCTTTTTTGTTGGCTTATTATTTTTTATTTGCTTTTTACACGATTGAATAATAACTTATTGCATTATGAATTGATTTTAGGATTAAGAAAATGAAACAAACTGCGGAAAAATTTCACTCGGAGCGACGCGCTTTTATCATTTTGCCTGATGCCGGACTGATTTTGGGAGAAAGCGGAAAGCCCTACTCTCATCGAGAAATTTTGTCTCATTGCGGTTTTGATGTTGAGCGCATTCGTTTTATCTTGGAAAATTATCCGCGCGGCTATTTTTTGAACAACACGCTGGTCTTTTATCAGGCAGATGACAGCAAAGAACACTTAACTTGGAAACTTAAAGAAGAGAATTATCCTTTAGTTAAAAAATATTATCCCGATTTGAAAAACATATTTCATATTTCCCCGCAGACGCAAATTTTTTTAGGCGTTGCCAAAGGCCAAGAAGGCGATGTTTGGCCAACCATTAATCCGGTGGATGTTGATTTTTTCATGTAATTTTATTTTGGCCAAGGTCAATTTTAATTGCAAAATTTGCACATTTTGCAATTCCTTTATATATTATAAAAATTGGTAAAATAGATATATCTTGCCAAATAAACAAGAGCCGGTATGGATAAAATTATATAGGCTTTTTTGAGATTTGTTTTACGCTTTTTCCAAGCATAAACCGTAGGGATAATTATTATCAATAAATCTATTATCGTAAAAATGGTATAGTTAAATTTATTTTCATATGTCCAACCTAATGCCTCTGCATTCCATGGCATTTGGTTGCTGCTCATTTCTTTTGGATATGTTATGGCATATATAAAAACTAAAAATCCATTTAAGGCCAATAAGAGATAAAACGGTATGAGTTTGATTTTTTTCATAATTGCACCTTCGGTTAAAGCGGAATACATTTTTGAACTTTATTCCAACTCAAACAATCATTTCGGCAAATGTGTTGGTCATAGTCCCAAACCAAGCCATTATCAAGACAAGAATCTAATTGGTGTGCTCGCTTGATATTCGCATTAAAGAAAAACATTTGAAGAAAAGCCAAAAAAATGAGTATTACAAAAATGTAATGTTTTTGTTTATATGTATTAAACACCCAAAAGATTAGCCCCCAACACAGGGTTGTGATAATTGCAACATATGGAATATGCGCCATTGATGCTTCTTCATTTTCCGTAATATAGGCTTCATAAATCAGAAACAAGACAATAGGCGCAATCAAAATTCCTTTTATAATTATATGCATTGTTTTAAGAAATAACTCTTTGGTTTGTTTTTTCATATATGTTTCTCCTTAAAGTTATTTCAAAATTTATATATTAAAAAAGTTGATAAAATAAATATATTGTATCAGATATAAAAGAGCCGGAATGGATAGAATGATATAGGCTTTTATCAGATTTGTTTTACGCTTTTTCCAAGCATAAATCGTAGGTGCAATTATTATCAATAATATTATTAATATCATGATGGTATAGTTAAACCTATTTTCATATGCCCAGCCTAATGCCTCTGCATTCCATGGCATGCTGTCACTTGTCATATCTTCCGGATATGTTACTGCAATGATAAAAACCGCAAAGGCATATAATCCTGACAATAGATAAAACGGTATGAGTTTGATTTTTTTCATAATTGCACCTTCGGTTAAATTTATTCAAAGTATATTCAGCATTTA
>CALXPK010000012.1 GCA_944390265.1 uncultured Alphaproteobacteria bacterium
GCAACGATTACAAATCAGTAGCTCTACCAACTGAGCTATGTCGGCATCAACAAAAGGGTTTATAGCTTATCATTTTTTCTTTGTCAATATGATTTTTTTTGATTATGCTTATTTCCAAAACGAAGGAGGAAAAAATGGGAAAAATCGTGGCTATCGGCGGCGGAGAAATGGGCAGAACTAAACTTATGCCTGACGGAACTTATAAAACTTTTCCAATCCAGACGTTGGCAATTGATATGTCGCTTGTGCAGATGGCTAACAGACCTCAGCCCAAAGTGTTGTTTTTGCCAACCGCCTCACAAGATAATCCTTCTTATATTCAACTCTTTTATCAATATTACGGAGATAAGCTCGGTTGCTTGGTTGATGATTTGCAACTCATCTCTCAAACATATTCAGATGAAGAAATTCGCACTAAAATTGAAGCGGCAGATATTATTTATGTCGGGGGCGGAGATACACGTTTGATGCTTGAGGTTTGGCGCAAACATCATTTGGATATTTATCTTAAAATAGCTTATGAAAAAGGCTCTATCCTTGCCGGATTGAGCGCTGGTGCGGTTTGCTGGTTTGAATATTATGCTAATACCGATTATATGGAAACTGAGAATCTTCCTTTAGATTTGTTAAAAGGTTTGAGTTTTCTTTCCGGTTTTGCAATGCCTCATTTTGATATTTTGCCGTTATCTTTAAAACAAGATATTATCTCTTTGCTCAAACAGAGAAATTTAAGCGGTTTTGGCATTGATGAATGTGCCGCTTTGGTTTTTGATGACGGAAAAATGTCAATTCTTTCTTCTCAAAACGGAAAAACGGTGGTAAAACTGCCTTAAATTACATTTATTTTGTGTTCGGAGAAATGTTGATGACAGTAGATATAAAGTTGCATAATCATAGTCAAAATGCCAAAAAGATGATTGAAAAAATGCCGGAAAACAAAGATTTTGAAAAAGTTTCGGCTCTCTTCCAACTCATCAGCGACCCGACACGCCTTAAAATTATGTGGCTTTTGTGCCATTGCGAAGAATGCGTCAATGATATTGCCTGCGCCGTCAATATGAGTGCGCCGGCGGTTTCTCACCATTTGCGGCTGCTCAAACAAGCCGGACTGTTGTCCAGCCGTCGCGAGGGCAAAGAAATGTATTATAAGCTCTCAGAAGAGGCCGAAGCGCAGCTTTTGCACCGCTCGATTGATGATATTTTTGATATTCAATGCCCGATAAACAATTAAATGATTGTTTAATTGTTCTTGACAAGATTATTTTTTATGATACAATTAAATATATATTTAATCGTTTAATGGAGGAAGCCATGTTAAAGACATATAAATTGGAGAATTTGGATTGTGCGCAATGTGCCGCCAAACTCGAATCCGCTTTTAATGAAATTGAGGGTGTGATTAAAGCCACGGTTAACTTTATGACGGAAAAATTGGTGATCGAAATGGAAGATGAAAAAGTTGACACCGTCTTAAAAGAAGTGGAAAAAGTCAAAAACAAAATTGAACCAGACTGCGATATTATTTTCTGAGAGGAGAAGGACTTATGACAAAAAAGCTCAAGAGAAATCTCAAACTTATTTTGATTGCCTTGTTCTTTTTTATTGTCGGGATGGCGGCGCCGTTGCCGGATATTTATGGCAAAGGGCTTTTGGTCATAAGTTTTTTGATTGTCGGTTTGCCGGTTTTGAAAAAAGCCGGAGAAAACATTTTGCGCGGACAGGTTTTTGATGAAAACTTTTTGATGTCTTTGGCCACAATCGGTGCTTTTGCTTTGCAAGATTTTGGCGAGGCAGCCGCGGTGATGTTGTTCTATCAGGTCGGTGAGTTTTTCCAAAGCTATGCGGTTAATCAATCACGCAAATCGATTGCCGAGCTGATGGATATTCGCCCCGATTATGCCAATTTGCAAAAAGGCGAGGAGATTGTTAAAGTTTCGCCCGAGCAGGTGAAAGTCGGCGATTTGATTGTTATTCGTCCCGGAGAGCGCGTTCCGCTGGACGGCGAGATTGTTGACGGTTTTTCTTCATTAGACACGGCGGCTTTGACCGGTGAATCTTTGCCCAAAGATGTGGAAAAAGGCGATGAGGTCATTAGCGGCTGCATCAACCAAACCGGTGTTTTGACCGTGAAGGTCAGTAAAGAATTTGCCAATTCCACCGTGGCCAAAATTTTGGATTTGGTGGAAAATGCTTCCTCTAAAAAAGCCAATTTGGAAAACTTTATTACCCGCTTTGCGCGTTATTATACGCCGACTGTGGTGATTATTGCGGTTTTGCTGGCTTTGCTTCCGCCGATGTTGATGAGCGGAGAAAGTTTTCACGAATGGCTTTATCGTGCGATTACATTCTTAGTCATCTCTTGCCCTTGTGCGCTGGTGATTTCCGTGCCGCTCAGCTTTTTCGGCGGTTTGGGCGCGGCCTCTAAAGCCGGTATCTTAATCAAAGGCAGTAACTATTTGGAGGCTTTGGCGCATGCCGAAGTGGTGGTTTTTGACAAGACCGGAACCCTGACCAAAGGCAATTTTAAGGTGATGGATATTCACTCTGCCCACGGACATCCGGAAAAAGTTTTGGAAACTGCGGCTTATGCCGAGGCTTTCTCAACCCACCCGATTGCGCTTTCCATCAAGCAGGCTTACGGCAAAAAAATTGATGACAGCAAAGTTGCCGATTTGCAAGAAATTCACGGCCAGGGTATGACCTTAAAATTCAAAAACAAATCCATTGCGGTCGGTAATGCAAAACTGATGCAAAATCTCAAAATCAAATGCCCGAAAACCGAGGCGCTCGGCACCGTGATTTATGTGGCCGAGGAAGGAAAATATATCGGACATTTGGTGATTGCCGATGAGATTAAAGATGATGCGGCTCTGGCTTTGCAACGCTTGAAAGAAAACGGCGTTTCACGCACCGTGATGTTGACCGGCGACCGCAAAGAAATTGCCGAAAAAATTGCTCAAGAACTGCGTATCGATAAGGTTTATGCCGAATTGTTGCCGGCAGACAAAGTTGACCAGCTGGAAAAGATTTTGTCTGACAAGGACCGCAAAGGCCAGCTCCTTTATGTGGGCGACGGGATTAATGATGCGCCGGTGTTGGCTCGCTCGGATGTCGGCATTGCCATGGGCGGTATTGGTTCCGATGCAGCAATTGAAGCGGCTGATGTGGTGATTATGACCGATGAGCCATCCAAAATTGCCGTGGCGATGAAAATTGCCTCCGGCACGGTGGCCATTGCTCGCCAAAACGTGGTTTTTGCCATTGGGGTCAAACTCATTATCTTGGGCTTGGGCGCCTTTGGTTATGCCTCAATTTGGGCGGCGGTGTTTGCCGATGTGGGTGTGGCCGTGATTGCTATCTTAAACGCGATGCGCGCGCTTTTCTTGGCTCCGAAAAAATAAGTTATACGATTTCTGTGGACAAACTTTCTTTAATACTGTTGTTGAATTTATAAGTTGTGTTATCTATATTCTAATTAACATAAAAATTGAAGAGAAGTTTGAGAAATGTCCGGAAAAAGCAAAAGATTTTTTAAGAAATTGATTTCATGGCTGGGCTTGTTTTTCTTTGCCTTTGCCGTTTATATGCTCTATAATCAGCTTTCAAAATATTCTTTAGATGATATTAAAAATGCATTGTTGAGCATTCCGGCCAAAAATTTGACTTATGCCTGCATTGCCTCATTTTTTGGCTATGTGGCATTGTCTTCTTATGACTATTTGGCTTTGAAATATATCGGTAAAAAACTCGCGGCCTGGAAGTGGATTTTTGTTGGGTTTATCGGCTTTTCGGTCAGCAACAATGCCGGACATGCGATTGTTTCCGGCGGCACGGTCAGATATCGTTTCTACACGCGTTGGCGTTTTCGCGGTACCGATATTTTGCGTATGGTGACTTTTTCCGGCTTTACGTATTTGTTCGGTTGCTTTTTGCTCATCATCATCGGCTATTTCTTAACCCCTGATCATGCTTTTGGCGAAGGTTCGGCCTCCAAAATGACCACGCTTGTGACCACGATTGTGGCGGTGATTGGTTTGGTCGCTTATTTTTGGGCGGTGTTGTTCTACAAAAAACCGATTATCATCAAACAAGTGGAATTTGATATGCCGAGTTTCAAACTGGCTTTGGAGCAAACCGTGCTCGGCGCGTTGGATATTTTGTTTGCCTCGCTGGTTTTATATTCGGTGCTGATTTCTTTTATCGATATTCCGTTTGACTTGTTTATCGGCGTGTTTATCATTGCTCAGGTTTTGGGTGTGTTTAGCCAAGTGCCGGGTGGTTTGGGCGTGTTTGAAGGCTTGTTCTTGTTCATCATCCCAGGCGGGGAGGCCGAGGCGGCCAAACTCTTTGGCGCGTTGCTGGCTTACCGCATCATCTATTATGTTTTGCCGCTTATTTTATCGGGCATTGTGCTGTTTGCTTATGAATGGTATTTGGGCTATCAGCACCACAAAAAACTGGCAAGAAAGATATAAAAAATGGAAAATGTTGTTCGTGTCGGGGTTGGCGTTTATATTTTTAATGCCAAAAATCAGGTTCTTCTCGGATTAAGAAAAAGTAAGCATGGGCAGGGAACATGGTGCCCGCCCGGCGGACATATGGAATATGGCGAAAGCAATGAACAAGCGGCTCTGCGCGAGGTGCGCGAAGAAACCGGTTTGGAGCTTGAGCCGGAAGCTGTTGTTTTGCAAGGTGTGACGAATGATTTTTATAAAGATAACGGCAGACATTATATTACATTGCACTTTTTTTGCCAAAAGTATCAAGGGGAACCTAAGGTGATGGAACCTGATAAATGTGAAAAATGGCAATGGTTTGATGTTCATCATTTGCCGGAAAATTTGTTATTGTCTAACCTCAATTTTCTTCAAAATCATAAATTATAAACAAAAAATTCAAATGCTAAAAAAATTAGTCCTATTTTTTTTGATTGATTTTTAAGTTTTGAAATTTATGCTTTTTCACAAGGATGATAACGATGCTCAAAGCAATTTTGATTTTGCCGTTTAATGTGCTTGTTACCATTCCGGCGGTGATTTTGTATTTTTGCCGGTTTGAGCTTATATCTCCAGTGTTTTCTTTCAAATTTATCTTAATGCTGTTTTTATTGGCGTTGGGCTTTTTTCTTCTTGCTTGGACAATCAGCTTGTTTTGTGCCACCGGAAAAGGCTCTTTGGCTCCATGGAACCCGATTGATAAGTTGATTATCACCGGACCTTATGCTTATGTGCGCAACCCCATGCTTTGCGGTGTGTTTTGTCTTTTGTTTGGTGAGGCTTTGCTTTTTCAATCCAAGGCGATGTTGATTTATGCGCTTATCTTTATTGTGATTAATGCCGTTTATTTTCCGCTTTCCGAAGAAAAAGGATTGCTCAAGCGTTATGGTGCGGAATATGCCGAATATAAACGCAACGTGCCGCGATTTTTGCCGCGTTTGACTCCATATCGCAAAAAATAGTCTTTTTATTCTTCGCCCAGATAGCTATTTACATCTGTAATAAAGGTTTCTTGAAAGCTGACCGGATCATCATATTGAAATTGCAGGTTTTCCAATTTGCGGTAGCCCAAATTTTCGCCATATTGATTTTTGACCAGTACAATTTCCAATGGTTGGCTCAAATTGTATGTCTGCTGATAGTTATATTCGGTGTCGGTTAGATAATTGATTTGTTGCAACTGATAGAGATTTTGATAATTTTCATTATAAATTTGGGTTATCAGATTAATGGTCTGCTTGCAACCATAGCAAGCATCTCCGTTGGTGAAGATGAAAATTTGCGATTGCTCGGGTTTGGGGTAAGCCAGTTCTTCATATTGCTCAAAGGTGAGGTTGGGATTATAGCCGCCTTCATAAACCGGTTCTTGCGCCAAAACAGGTGTTGCGGCAAAGCTCAAGACAATCGCCAGGTTCAAAATTTTTCTCATCTTTTGCTCTCCTCATTTTTAGAGCGGGGCGCAGGCATCCTCCAACCACTCTTTGTGTTTGTTGTCGAGATACGGGCTCATGGTTTCCCACACTTTTTGGTGATAAACATTGACCCAATTTATCTCGCCTTCATCCAAGAGATATTTATTAATCAGGCGTTTATCAAGGGGAACTAAAGTCAAAACTTCAAATTTTAACAGATTAGAATTTTTACATTCTTTGGTATAATATAGATTTTCAATGCGGATACCAAAGTCATTTTCTTTATAATATCCGGGTTCGATTGAGGTGACCATATTGGCGGCAAAGTGCGAATTTTTGGCTTGGGTGGAAATGCGCGGGGCTTCGTGCACATTCAAGATGAAGCCGACGCCATGGCCGGTGCCGTGTTTGAAGTCCATATTTTCTTGCCATAATTCTTTGCGGCAGATGGCATCTAAGGCCACGCCGGTCGTGCCTTTGGGAAAGACGGTGGAGGCCAGAGCAATATGGGCTTTCAAGACAATGGTGTTGGCGTCTATAATTTGAGATTTGGGCAAGCCTAAAGCGATTGTTCTGGTGATGTCGGTGGTGCCGTTTTGATAATGACCGCCGCTGTCCAGCAACAAAACAGAGTTTCTTTCCAAGACTTTGTTGGTGCTTTCGCTTGGGTGATAGTGAACAATGGCGCCGTTGCTGCCGGTGGCGGCAATGGTGTCAAAACTTTTGCAGAGAAACTTATCATCTTGAGCACGGCAGGCATCCACTTTGGCGACAATATCCAGTTCGGTTTTGCCTTTGTAATTATTATCGAGCCAGTAGAGAAACTTTATCATGGCGACGGCATCTTGCTTGTGAGCTTCAATATAGCCTTGGAGCTCCACCTCGTTTTTGATGATTTGCTTATTTCTGATAATATCGCCGATATCGACCAAATTTTTCTCCCCGAAAATCTCACAAATCATTTGCGGCAGGTTCTTTTTATCGACGCCGAGTTTGCCTTTTTTGACTTCTTTCAAGTTTTTTTCCAATTTGCTCAGCGGCAAAATATTGGCATCATCGGTATTATCGGCAAACAAGATGACCGAGCCGTCTTTTTTGATTAAGGCATAGGCACGCAAAATCGGCGAATCGGGCAGAGCATCGGAGCGCAGATTGGTGAGCCACGAAGCCTCGTTGGCAGAGGTGAGGAGATAAGCATCGCAGCCGTTTTGTTTTATCATGGGGATAATCTCGCTGATTTTTTCTTCGGCACTGATGCCGGCATATTCTTCCGAGAGCTTGAAAACATGAGCTTTTTTTGCACTTGCGGCAAGTTTTATCAAGCCTTTATCATCGTTTATGAGTTTGGCTTGGGAAAACATAGCGCAAAATTTGGCAATGGTTCCGGCAGAAACCAGCCATGGATTATACATTAAAGAAAACTTGCCATTCTCAAAATGATTTTGCAACCAAACAAATGGAAAATCGGCTGAAGAGCAGATGATTTCCACTTCTTTCGGGTCTGTTTCCATTTTGGACTGAAGTTCATAGCGGCCATCGGTGAAAAGATAGGTTTTGTCTTGGCAAATGACCAATGAGGCGGCCGAGCCGGAAAAGCCGGTTAAAGCCAAAATCAAATTTTCTTCCGGCAAAATGTCTTCTTCCAAAAACATATTGTTGCGGGGCAGAAAATAAGCATCAATTTTGTGCTTTTGCAAATAGGCACGGATTTCGGGCAAAGTCATTTTATTTCTCCATAACGGCGGCACGCCAGTTTTCAAATTCAAACATTTTAACGAGTTTCAAGCCTTGTTTTTCATGAGCGCCGATAACCCAATCAACCTGCTCATCGACAAAGCCGGACAAGACGCAATAGCCGCCTTGCTTCAGGCTTTGATACAAGTTAGGTGCCATTTCTATTAAGGGACGGGCTAAGATGTTTGAGAAAATGATGTCATAAGGGGCGTTGTTTTTAATCAGATCAGAATGATAACCATCACTGACTTCAACTTCCAGCTGATTTTGCAAATTGTTATCCAAAGCATTTTGTCTGGTGACCCAAACCGCTTCTTCATCAATATCTACGGCAATGATTTTGGCATCCGGCCACAATTTGGCTGCGGCTAAGGATAATATGCCCGAGCCGGTGCCGATATCCAAGATTTTTTTGTGAGGAGCATTGTTTTTATTGAGCCAACTGATGGCACGCAAACAGCTTTGTGTGGTCGGGTGGCTGGAGCCAAAGGCGGTGGCGGCATAAATCTTCAAAGCTAACTTATCGGTCTTGGGGGCTTGTTTTTCGTGAATGCCGTAGATGAGAAAATCTTCCACTTCAACCGGGGCAAACTCTATCACATAATCTTTGAGCCAGTTTTGGCTTTCCAGATATTCTTTTTTATAAGGCGGCAAAGTGATGCCTCTTTGTTTGGCAGTGTTGAGAAAATCGGCCTCATCAAAATGAGTGTTTTGATAAGCCACATATTGTTCGGTGCCGTCATCATTGTAGTTGCAACTGACTACGCCGAAATATTCTTCCAAAAAGTTAGTAAAAGCCTCATCATAATTTTCTTTTTTTTCAAAAGTGATTTGCCAGCAGGCGCCGGATTTTTGGCTTTGCCAATTGTCTTTCAGGTTATCCATCATTTTCCCCAATTTGCGAATCAATTATTTACTTCAATTAAAATATATTATATTAATTATTAAAACATTAAAATTTTTAAGAGAAAACGGATGAAAAAGACTTTTGTTTTATGCGCTCTTTGGTGCTTAAATGCTTGTGTCTATGCGGGAGAGATTGATGTCTGGTCAGGAAGAAGGGCATGGTTTGACAACTTTAATTCTTTTAGTATTGATTATAAGGACAATGCTGCAAACCTGGTGAAAACCGAATATGTGAACGAAAAAAGTTTTAAAGTCAATGAGCTCAGAACGGCTTTTAAAGGCTATTCGGTGTTGAGTGATAAGACTTTTGCTCGTGACTATTTTGTGACCGAAAAAGTGCGTGCCAATGGTGATGTAACGCTCAGCAATGTTTCTGCACCCTATGTTTTCAAAAATAACCAAACTTTTAATATTATCGGAACAGTTGATATTGACGGAGTTCAATATAATTTGATACCGACCCAGTTGGAAGATTTTGTGGTTTTGGCCGATTGCAAAACCGGCAAAGTTTATCCGCAGACCGGCATGATTAAAGACAAACGTTTAATCTTGCTTCGTCAGGAGTTTGTTCTTGATAACAAAAACTTCCGTTTTGAGCCGGTGTTTATTACCAAAACCAAACAATCTAAACCTGTGAAGGGCTTTGATATTAAATTTGACGGGGTGCGCATGGAGCGGATGTGGTTTGTTTATTATGACTATGCCGATGCCACAACCGGCGATTTTGTGGAATATAGTTTTCCGGCCAAACCGGGAATGGTTAATATCAGAGGGGTCAAACTCAGAATCATGTCTGTGGATGACCAGCGGATTGACTATATGGTCATTGAATAAAATTCAGGCGGTGTTATGAAAAATGCCGCCTTTTTCATATCTTGTCTTTTGTGTTTAAAAAATTCTTGCGAAAACACATTGTTTGATGTATAAACACACCGAGTTTTGATTTTTTTTGGGGTAAAAGCCCCTGTTTTGAAGGAGTTATAAAGATGTCTGGACACTCCCAGTTTAAGAATATTATGTACCGTAAAGGTGCTCAAGATGCCAAAAAAGCAAAAGTTTTTGCAAAATTGGCCAGAGATATTACCATTGCCGCTAAAAGCGGTTTGCCGGAACCTGACAAAAACCCGCGCTTGCGCTTGGCTATTCAAGCTGCTCGTGCCGAAAGTATGCCTAAAGACAATATTGAACGCGCCATTGCCAAAGCCAGCCAAACTGCCGGCGGTGCCGATTATGTCAGCGCACGTTATGAAGGTTTTGGTCCGGGTAAAGTGGCCGTTATTGTTGAAGCCATGACCGATAACAAAAACCGCACGGCCGGAAATGTTCGTACCATTTTTGGTAAACGCGGCGGTGCCATGGGTGAAACCGGTTCGGTTACTTTTAACTTTGAACGTATCGGTTTTATTCAATATCCGGCTGATGTTGCCGAAGCTGATAAAATGTTTGAAGCTGCTTTGGAAGCCGGTGCCAATGATGTGGTGAGCGATGAATTGCACCACGAGATTGAAACTTTGCCGGATGATTTGTCGGCCGTGACGGACACTTTGGAAAAACAATTCGGCACACCTTCGGCTTCTCGTTTGGACTGGAAAGCCAATGTTAAAACCGATATTACCGATTTGGAAACCGCACAAAAGTTCTTGGATTTTGTTGATGCTTTGGAAGACGATGATGACGTGCAAAAAGTTTATCACAATGCTGAGTTTTCCGAAGAAGTTTTGAAGGCTTTGGAAGCTGAATAAGTTTAGAAAAAAAATCGTGAATAAGGCGGGGCTTGATACAAAAGTTCCGCTTTATTTTTAAGAAAGGGCTTTATTATGCGAATCTTAGGACTTGACCCGAGTTTGTCTTCTACCGGTTGGGGAGTGGTGGAGGTGGAAAATAATCATCTTCGCTATGTGGCCGACGGTTTTATCAAAACCGACCCCAAAGCTCCTTTGCCCGAGCGATTGACCGTTATTCATAACACGCTCAAGCAGGTGATTGAAACCTATCTGCCGCAAGAAGCCGCGATTGAGCAGGTGTTTTTGAATGATAACCCTACTTCCACCATCAAGCTCGGCATGGCCAGAGGGGTGGTGATTATGGCGCCGGCCCTCTATGGAATTCCGGTTTGTGAATATGAGCCGACAAAGGTGAAAAAAGCCCTTGTCGGGGTGGGGCGGGCTGAAAAAAGCCAGGTTGAAACGATGGTGAAGGTTTTGCTTCCCGGATGTAAGCCCAAAAATAACGACTCGTCCGATGCGTTGGCCATGGCCATCACGCATTATAATTATCGTAATGCACGCGCTTTGGGAATTAAGTAAATGAATATGTCAGGTGTTTTAGCGGATGTGCGCCAACTCCTTAACGGTGATAAAAGCGGGCACGGGGCTGACCATGTGGAGCGGGTTTATGTCTTGGCGATGAAACTTGCCGAAAAAGAAAACGTAAGCAAAGAAGTGATAGCTTTGGCGGCTCTTTTGCATGATGCGGATGACTACAAACTTTTTGGTGAGGAAAATGCCAAAAATTTGACCAATGCCAAAAAAATTATGCGGCAAAACGGTGTGGATGAAGAGATGGCTCAGCAGGTTTGCGATATTATTTCTCATATGGGCTATAGCAAGTGTTTGCAAGGAATTCGTCCGCATTCAATCGAAGGAAAAATTGTATCCGATGCCGATATGCTTGAAGCCATCGGGGCGGTTGGTACCGTGCGTTGTTTGGCTTATGCTTTGGATAAATGCCATTCCGGAACGGACCAGATTTTTGATAAAAACGTGTGGCCGGAGGTTAATCTTTCGGCTGCGGAATATAAAAAAGCCAATCGAAAATCGGACAATTTTATCAATCATTTTTTTGAAAAAATGCTCAAGCTCAAAGATTTGATGTTGAGCGAGGCCGGAAAAAAAGAAGCCCAAATCCGGCACCGATTTATGCTCGATTTTTTGTATGAATTTTTCAGAGAAAATGATTGTCCTGAATGGATTGCATATCTTGAAGCCTATGAAATGAAAAAATCTGCTTAAAAAAACTTGCGATTTTTGACATAATTTGCTATATAAAGGTTAATTAAACATATTATTAACCTTTATTTTTTTATCAATTATGGAACAGAGTCTTGAAAATTTGTTAAAAAAACTTAATCGGCATCGGCAAATTTTGAGCAAATTATTGGGAAGTGACAGTAGTCATTATTATCAATTTCTCAGAGATGCAGAAGCGGCTAATTTATCTAGGAAATTGCTGCTTTGCAGAGATTTTAAGACAGCAGAACAAATTTTGGATATGCCGGAATTTGTTCTTTTGCAAAACCAATCTGAAATTCGGCATGCATATGAACTCATCAGACAAATGGAGTTTAATTTGTCTTTTGGTTTGTGCGATGCGTTTCAGAATGGTCGGTTGCACTATTTTTATAATGATTTGTTCAATGAAGGTGCAGAACATAAGCGTTTGGCGCGTGCGTTGATCTTTCCTCACGAAAACGGAGTGATAGATGTTATTATACCCGCGCTTGAGGTTTGTTCCGAAGAAAATCCAAGTCCGGAAAGCCGAGCTTTTATGCTTTTTGGGGAAGCGGAGTTTGTGGCTTGTTGCTATGAAAAGCGTTGCTATGTCGTGCGTATGGTGACAGATTATGTCAGCCATGCGGATATTGAACGTGCCTTGCGCAAAAGACCGGTCAAGTTTTGTCTTTCTCGACTTACTGAGGAAAACTATTCCTTGATGCGGCAGAATGTTGTGGATTTTAAGAAAAAATTGATGCTTGTTTATGAGTGTCATTTTAATTGTCTGTTGCCTGAGGGGTTGGGCAAAATTTCTTTGGCTGACTTTGTTTCTGAGCAAAATAATGCGACTTTTGCAGATTGGTTGCAGATTTTTCAATTTATGCGGAAAAACAAAAATTTTGCTTCTTTAGAGCAAAAATATATGGATTTGCTGGCAACTGTGGAAGATTTTAGAGAAATTTATGCCGATGCTGCAAAAGTTTTGTCTCGGTATAAAGTTTTTTTGCAGCAAAAGCTCCAAAGTGAAGAGGATGATATTGATGTCTCTCAACCTGCAGATAAGGGTGTTTTGGCGGTGAGCCAAGATAACCGAATCGCGTTTTTTGTATATGCCAAAAATGAAGGTTGGGTTATTGAATGTTATGTTCGAAATCCGCTGAAAGTTGAATTTTTGGTGACAAAAGATGCAAATCTATACATTTTTAAGTTTATCAAAAATTTGCATGATGAGCCGCGGCTTAAAAAGGCCATGGCAAAATTTAGTCCCGTATGATTTGCGGGACTTTTTTTGTTTAGAGGCCAAAAAATTTGCTTGTAAGTCCCATGAAATTTGTTTAGGATAAGAACAATTTAGAAACAAAAGGCTTTGTGAAAATGATTGCAAAATTGCGCGGGATGGTGGATACCATCGGAGAAGATTATTTTATTATTGATGTGAACGGGGTGGGCTATTTGGTTTATGCATCAGCCAAAACCTTGGCACGTTTGCACGTGGGCGAGGGCGCTTCCGTCTTGACCGAAACCGTGGTTAGAGAAGACAGCATCACCTTGTTTGGTTTTGCCTCGGCTCTGGAAAAAGAGTGGTTTATCACCTTGACCAAAGTGCAGGGCGTGGGTGCCAAAGTTTGTTTGAGTATCCTTTCCGCTTTGACCCCGCTGCAACTGGCACAAGCCATCTCGGCACAAGACAAAGCCTCTTTCACGCGGGCTAACGGCGTGGGACCGAAACTGGCCGCGCGTATTGTGACCGAACTTAAAGACAAAATCGTCACCATTCCGGTGACAGCAACGACAACTACTGCAGAAATTGAAAAGGAGCTTGATATGGACGCTGATCAAGAAGTTAATGCTTATGAAGACAGCTTGGTTGCTATGGAAAGCAACTCGGCTAACAGTGATGATGCAATTTCTGCTTTGGTGAACTTGGGTTACCAACGAATTGAAGCCTATCGGGTGGTGAACAAAGTGCAGAGTGAAAATCCGAATGCGGATGTTTCCGAACTTATTCGCTTGTCCTTAAAAGAATTTGCCAAGAAAGACTGATAGCTGATGATGAATGCCGAAAGATTGGTTTCGCCGCACGAAACCGAAGAAGAAAAAGAAAACACCATGCCCGTTAACCTGCGTCCGC
Organism: uncultured Alphaproteobacteria bacterium; assembly: GCA_944390265.1. Lineage (GTDB taxonomy): Bacteria > Pseudomonadota > Alphaproteobacteria > RF32 > CAG-239 > CAJLXD01. Next base: position 13,673 of record CALXPK010000012.1, read on the forward strand.
AAAGTTTGGATGATTTTGTGGGGCAGCGTCAGGTCTGCGAAAATTTGAAAGTGTTTATTGAAGCGGCCAAACAGCGCGGCGATGCGCTCGACCATGTGTTGCTCTTTGGGCCTCCGGGCTTGGGCAAAACCACTTTGGCTTCCATTATTGCCAAAGAACTGGGGGTTAATTTCCGCGCCACCTCAGCCCCGATGATTTCCAAATCCGGTGATTTGGCGGCGATTTTGACCAATCTTGAAAAAAACGACGTTTTGTTTATTGATGAAATTCACCGTCTTAATCCGGCGATTGAAGAAGTGCTTTATTCGGCGATGGAAGATTTTCAGCTCGATTTGATTATCGGCGAAGGGCCGTCCGCGCGCTCGGTACGCATTGATTTGCAGCCTTTTACTTTGGTGGGGGCAACCACACGTTCGGGCTTACTCTCCACGCCGTTGCGCGAGCGCTTCGGTATTCCGTTGCGGCTGGATTTCTACACACCGGAAGAATTGAAACAAATTGTGGTGCGCGGGGCCAATCTCTTGGGTATGCCGATTTCCGAATCGGGTGCTATTGAAATTGCCAAACGCTCACGCGGCACGCCTCGCGTGGCCGGCAGATTGCTCCGTCGTGTGCGTGACTTCGGCGCGGTTAGCCATGCCCAAAGCGTGGATAACAAAATTGCCGATACGGCTTTGCGCCGCTTGGATGTGGACAACTATGGTTTGGATGCTTTTGACAGACGCTACCTCAATTGCATTTTGCAAAATTACGGCGGCGGGCCGGTCGGTGTGGATACGCTGGCGGCGGCACTCTCGGAAGAGCGCGACACGATTGAAGAAGTGATTGAGCCGTTTTTGCTCAAGCTCGGCTTTTTGCAAAGAACACCGCGCGGCCGTGTGATTTCTGATTTGGGTTGCGAATATTTGGGCAAGCCGCGGGTGAAAAAATATCGTCCGCAAGCCGAGCAATTTGATTTGTTGCAAGCAATAGAAGCAGATAATAATGATTAAGGAGAATGATATAATGGGTTATGAAGTTTTGGCACCGCAGGGACAATTTTTTGGCAAAGTTTTTGCTTTTCCGGCGCGGGTTTATTATGAAGATACCGATGCCGGCGGCGTGGTTTATTATGCCAATTATCTCAAGTTTGCCGAAAGAGCCAGAACCGAATTTATCCGCGCGCTCGGGGTTAATCAGCATGAGGCTTTGCAGGCTGAAGAAATGTGCGGCTTTATGGTGAGAGGCATCAATATTGAATATAAAGCACCGGCGATTTTGGATGATTTGTTGTCCATCACCTGTGAGGTGATGAACCTAAGCGGGGCGCGTCTGGAGATGAAGCAAGAAATTTATTGTCATGATAAATTGCTGGTTACGTTGATGGTGCAGCTCGCTTATGTCAGCCTCAACAAAAAGCGCCCGATACGCATTCCCGAAGCCTTGGTCAAAAAAATTGAGAGTTTATAATGAGTGAAACCGAACTTGTCGACGTTATTACTCTTGGCAGAAAGAAAACCGGCGAGGTTTTGCCCCGCGGTCAGCTTTTTCCTCAGAAAAAGCATTATCTTTGCGCGCTGGTTTGGGTGAAAAACAGCAAGGGTCAGTTTTTGATGCAAAAACTGCCGGCTCATCGGCATGTTGACCCGAATATGTGGTCTATTCAAGGTGGGGTAGTTGTTACCGGCGAAACTTCTTTGGATGCGGCTAAGCGTGAAACTTTGGAAGAAATCGGCCTAAAAATTGAAAATCCGGTTTTGGTTTATCAGAACCCCGAGCCTGACCCGTGGGGCGGTATGGTCGATGTGTGGCTGGCGCATTCCGAAGCCAAAATTGAGGATTTGACCATAGAGCCGAGAGAAGTTGCTGATATAAGTTGGTTTGACATTGATGAATTGGATTCCTATATCAAACAAGGGAAGGTTTCTCCTCACATTCTTTTTGCTTTGCCTTATGTGAAATGAGGCGGATAAAAACATTGAAAAAAGCAAAATAATTAATTGAATTTTTAATATTTTATGCTAATTCTCTAGTCAAGAATTTGTAGATTTAATTTTTTTAGCTAAAAAAGGTAAATAAATATGGAAACAGAAACTTTGAACGAAGTGGCCTCAAAAGCCGCTGAAATGTCTATGTGGGACTTGGTTTGGGCCTCAGACTTAATCACCAAAGTGGTGATGATTGGCTTGATTTTTGCTTCCGTTTGGTGCTGGGCGATTATTATTGAAAAAATCGGCACCATTCGTCAGGTTAAACAACGCTCCCGCAGTTTTGAAGAAAAATTTTGGTCAGGCGGTTCGCTCGACAGATTGTATGACTCTATCGGCAATCGTCCGCAAGACCCGATGTCGGCCATGTTTGTTTCTGCCATGAAAGAGTGGAAACGCACCAATATTTTGAAATCTAAAACCGACAGAGGTTTGCGCGGTGTTTCTTTGCAACAACGTATTGAAAAAGCCATGATGGTGTCTATGGATAAAGAGCTCGATGCCTTGGATACACGTTTGGGCTTTTTGGCTTCCACCGGTTCGGTGGCGCCTCTTGTGGGTTTGTTTGGCACGGTTTGGGGCATTATTAACAGTTTTAATGCCATTGCCGCCACCCAAAGCAACTCTTTGTCTGCCATGGCTCCCGGTATTGCCGAGGCTTTGTTTACAACAGCTTTCGGTTTGATTGCCGCTATTCCGGCCGTGGTCGCTTATAACAAAATTTCTTCCGATTTGGATAGATATGCCAAGAGCTTGGAAAACTTTATGGATGAGTTCTCCAGCATTTTGTCACGCGAAATTGATGATACGGCCATTAAAGCCGAAATGGCAGGAGAATAGTTGATGCCTTTTATTCAAGAATCTCGTCGTGCCCACCGCGAATATCGCCGCAATGCCGATATCAATATCACCAACTTGATGGATGTGATGATGGTTTTGTTGGTGGTGTTTATGGTGGCCGCTCCGCTCATGACCTCGGGCATTGCGCTCGATTTGCCCAAAGTCGGCGGCAGAGCCATGGAAGGTAAAGACACCTCGGTCAACATCAGCGTGGACAAAGAAGGATATTACTATATCGGCAAAACCGAAGTGCCGGCCGACAAAATTGTCGATAAGCTCAAAGCAATTCGTAATGAAAACAGCGCGCTAACCGTAACCATTTCCGGTGATGCCGGTGCTGAATATGGTCGCGTTATCGGCTTGATGGCGATTTTGAAAGAAGCCGGATTTGAAAAAGTGGGATTGAAAACGGAACCAAAACCTCATGCATATCGTTAAAGATGAAAATATGGACAAGGCTGTCAAAAAGTCTTTGTTATTGCATTTTATCGTCTTTCTGATGATGATTGTCGATTTGCCTTTGTTTTGGTCAAACCGCACAACCCTTAATCAGGTGCCGATTATTGTTGACCTGAAAGATGTGAAGATTTCGGAGATGACCAACTTGCCGCCCAAAGCCAAGTTTGGCAAAGAAGACAAAGCAGCAAGCACGGTCAAACGCAAGGTTGAGGAAAATTATAGCAAAGACGAGGCACGCCAAGAAGAAGTGAAGTCTAAGGCCAAGGCTGAGGAAGAAACAACCGATGTCAAAGAAACACCCAAGGAGCCTAAACAGGACTTCCTTGTGGCACCGCAGCCCAAAAAGCCCAAAGTTCCGGTGAAAAAGGCCGCGCCGAAGCCAACGCCGAAACCGCAACCGAAAAAGCCTCAACCCAAAAAAGAGGCGCCTAAGGCTAAAGATGAGTCCAAACTTGCTAACCCGTTGAAGAGCTTGCTGGCCTCGGTTGACGCCCTGGAGAAAGAAACCGGCAACACCAGCGGCACCGCCACCATCAAGGAAGGCACGGATGTGGCCAATATGGGTATTGAGGGTGGTACCGGCGGCTCATATTTCAGCGAGCTTTCCATCTCGGAAATTGATGCCATCGCCGGCAGATTGCGCGCTTGCTGGAACCTTGACCCCGGCGCGCAGGGTATTAAAGATATGATTATTGAGGTGCGCGTGTTCCTCAACAAAGACGGGTCGGTGCGTGATGCGCAGATTTTGGACACCTCGCGCTACAACTCCGACAAGGCTTTCCGTTCGGTGGCCGAGAGCGCCAGACGTGCGGTTTATGTCTGCCAACCATATTCGATTTTTGCTAATCGCTATGCCGATAAGTATGATATGTGGAAGACAATGCTCTTGCGCTTTAATCCGCTTGATGCCTCAATCCAATAGCAAAAAAATCCCCTTTGAGACAGCCTCAGAGGGGATTTTTTTATCCGATTGACAAGATGAAAAAATCTGCTAAACATAAAGCAATTCACTTTATTATTAATTTTTAAAAATTTTGTTTTATGGATGCACTTTATGCAAAAATTGTCAGAGGAAGAGAGATTTCTTCGCATGATGTTGAACAAATTTTTCATTATCCGAATGCCGAAGAATTGCTGAAATTGGCAATTTTGTGCGGAATAGATTTGTATGATTATCAGAATAAATTTCTCGATTTGCCTCATCCGGGCGAGGTGGTGAAAGATTTTATTTTCGGAGGCGGAATTTTAAATTCAAATCTGAAAGAAAAAATTTTTGATTTGCCCGAGGCCGAAAGTTTGGTTACTGCGCATATCCTTATGGGAAAAAGTTTTGAAAGCTATCTCGATATTAAGTTGTTTGACTTGCCTCATGCGGCAGATATCGTGAAAATCTATATCCTTAAAGGAAATACGTTTGACAGCGTTTGTGAGCAAAAACTTTTTGATTTGCCTCATGCCGATGAACTTTTGGAATTGTATATTCTTAAAGGCAATCCTTTGGACAAGAATAATCATGTCAAACTTCTTGATTTGGAACATGGGCCAGCGTTGGTTGCTTTGATGATGCAGGTTGGTCATTTGGAAGAAACAACCGAACGCCGTGCCAAAGAAAAAGGCTGGATTTGAGTTTTGGGCATTCCATTATAAAAAAAGCGGACTTCTGATTGAGGCCTGCTTTTTTGTATGTTATTTTACTTTTTCCAACCGGCCGGTGGCGGTGAGTTTGAAACCACGTTGGGCAAGAGCGAGTTGGCCGGCCTCGTCATAAGTGTAAAAATAGACCAGTTCTCTTTGATTGATGGCGCCGGCGTCAATGGCGGCTTCCGGTATGCCCCAGAGAATGGATATCGGCCAGGTTAGAAGATTGAGAAAACCATAGAGATATTGGTCGCTGTCTCCGGCATTGCCGGCGGCAAGATAAAAATTGCCCACGCCGGGGAGCAGATTCAACGCACCGGCGGCTCCGGCTTTGGTCGGTTTTTGCCAGTTGCCGGCCGGTTTATCGACACTAATGCCCTCGGCTTCTAAATTGCGAATGGTTATTCTTTCTTGGTGAGAAAGTGAGGTGCAACCGGTGAGCAAAATTGCCGCGGCGGCACTTAAAGTTATCAATTTGTTCATACGTCTAACGTCCTTTGCCATAGATTTTGTTTTTTAAAAGCAAAACCGCCAGGAGAAAACTCGTGGCGGGCGGATGTTAGAAAACCGTATACCATTAGACGGCCCAGCTTTATTCAGCACGCAGCCTTATTCAGCCGACATCCGCCCAATGAGAACGGAAATCGGCATCATTCTTTTAAGTCGTAATGCCACGACTAATGGTATTTGAGGGTTTTCTAAGCCCTGACAAAGCTCTTTTCTAGGGAGCTTTGCTTTCTTAAGGTTAAGGGCAAGAAGAAAATAAATCAAGAGATTTTTTTGCTCTTGTAATCAGAAATTCTAGATTTATATTATGCCTATGAGGTGATGCCATGACGATGATATATGTTAATGACAAAATGCAACAAGGATATTCCTATGTGCTGAGTGCGCCGATGGGAATGAATTTTGCCCCCGATTTTATGCCGGAACTCACACCGCAACAGATGCTCGAAATGGGCGTGTTTGAGGGACATTATTTGAACGATTGCCAAAATGAGTTTCCGCCTGCGTGGTTTGCCAAAGCCAAACTTTCTTTGGATAAGCCGGATGAAAAGGTCAATTATTTCCACATCAAATCGCGTCAGCCTTTGCAAGAATGGCAACGCAAAGGGTGGATTGTGGGATCCGATGTCAGGGGCTGGTTTCAGTGGTATTGCCGCTATTATATGGGTAGGCGCTTGCCGGAAATTGATGCTTGGCAAATCAAACGCTGGAAAGCCTTCAAACGCCATAAGGCGCAAGTGGAGCAAAATTGCCTTATCGGCGATTTGTTTTGCCGGCCGCGCCAAAGGCAAGCCTTATTGCAGTGGGCTTATAACCCGATTTTTTAGGAGAGAAAAAGTGAATTTGGAATATAGACATAAAGTCATTTTTTTGGTGGTTCTGATTTTGGTGGCTTTGGCCTTGGTGTTGTTTAATTAAGGAGGAAAATATGAAAATTTGGCATTGGATTGTGATTTTGGTGCTGGTTTTTGCTTTGGGAATCACTTTTTTATATTAAATTTGCAAAAAAATGTAAAATTTGTGCTTGACAGTAGGGTTAAAAAAGAGTAAACAAGGGTTGTTCTTGATGAAAGATAACTCATCGCGGGGTGGAGCAGCCCGGTAGCTCGTCAGGCTCATAACCTGAAGGTCGTAGGTTCAAATCCTGCCCCCGCAACCAAAAAGAAAAAAGCCAGCCCTTGAGGCTGGTTTTTTTTGTTTTTGTATGGCGCGGCTGATTTGAACCTACGAAGAAAGTAGGTTCACGCTAAGAAAAAATCCGAAGAACTTAATCTTCGGATTTTTTTTTGTCTTTTTTAACCGCCGTCAGCTATTAAAAATATTTAATTCCCATAGCTTTCTTTACACTATCTAAGGTTTGAGCGGCTATGCTTTGAGCTTTCTCACTTCCGGATTTTAATATTGAAAAGACATAATCCAAGTTTTTGCTATATTCCATTCTTTTTTCTCTTATCGGAGCCAGCTCTTGTTGCAAGATTTCATTTAAGAATTTTTTAACAACGCTATCACCCAATCCGCCTTTTTGATAATGCTGTTTTAGTTCATCCAAATTATTATATTGAGGCAGGAAAGAAGCAAAATGCTTATCTTCGCAAAAAGCATCCAAATATGTAAAAACCGTATTATTTTCTAAATGTCCAGGGTCAGAAACTCTGATATGAGACGGATCTGTGTACATGCTTTTAATTTTTTTGCTGATTTCATCCGGGGTGTCTGACAAATAAATGCAATTTCCCAGAGATTTGCTCATCTTTGCGTTGCCGTCTATGCCGGGGAGTCTGGAACAGGCCTCGTTCTTAGGGAGCAAAGCGGTTGGTTCAACAAGAATGTTGTCATACAAGGTATTGAAGCTGCGGACAATCTCTCGGGCTTGTTCAATCATGGGCAATTGGTCATTTCCTACCGGTACAATCTCGGCCTTAAATGCGGTGATATCGGCAGCTTGGCTGATTGGATATGTGAAAAATCCGACAGGAACACTTTGCTTAAACCCTCTCAATTTAATTTCTGTTTTCACGGTGGGGTTTCTTTGAAGTCTGGATACCGTGACTAAATTCATATAGTAAAAAGTCAACTCGCAAAGTTCGGGAATCAACGATTGAATATATATCGTTGACACATTGGGATCTAGCCCACAAGATAAATAATCTAATGCGACTTCTTTGATGTTGTTTCTTACTTTGTTAATATCGTTAAAATTGTCTGTTAAAGCCTGAGAATCTGCAATCATGATAAACATTTGATTGTTGCGGTCTGATTGCAATTCTACTCTTCTTCTTAAGGACCCGACATAATGCCCTAAATGAAGTTTTCCGGTCGGTCTATCGCCTGATAAGATGATACTCATTATTTCTCCTTATATTTTTTTCAGAAGTAATATAGCTTAAGGGTTAAGTCAATATTAAATATAAGAAAAAAATTAAAACTTTGGTGCAAACCGGGGTGAAAATATTTGCCTTATTTTATATGAATGCCTATATTTATTTTGTCTTGAAGAACAAAAAAAGGAGGGCAAAATGCACAAAATGTTTATTCTTATTTGTTGTGTGGTCATTGTGGCCGCGGTGGCTTTTGTTGTTTGGCAGATGAGCAAAAAAAGCACATTCCAACTGACCAGCGATGATGTTAAACAAAATCAGATGCTTAATGAAAATCAGGTGTATAATGCGCATGGGTGTAACGGAAAAAATATTTCTCCGCAACTGGCTTGGTTCAATGCGCCGCAAGATGCCAAAAGTTTTGCCGTTGTTTGCCATGATCCGGACGCGCCGCATGCCAATGGATGGTACCATTGGTTGGTGGTGAATATTCCGGCTTCGGTTCATGAGATTAAGGCCGGTGAAAAAATTAACGGGGCGCTGGAAACCCTTACCAGTTACAATGAAAATGCTTATGGTGGGGCTTGTCCGCCGGTTGGACATGGCATTCACCATTATAATTTCACCGTCTATGCTTTGGATGAGGCCAAACTTGATGTTGCCGCTGATACAGCGCCGGTTGAGGTGGAAAAGCTCATCAAAGCTCATGCTTTGGCACAGGCCACATTGACCGGTCTTTATGAACGAAAATAAGATTTTAGGAATATCTTTATAAAAAAACTTGGGCTTTTATGCTCAAGTTTTTTTATGCGCGTTTTTTATGCACGTTGCCTGTTTGCGGTGCGGCTGAATGAATAAATTTCTTCTTTTCGGGGTTGATAGTCGGTTGTTTTTTGCATTAAATCACTGCCGATATAGAGGCAATTGGATGTGGCAAAAAGAAAACGGCGGTTTTTATCCAGAGCTTTTTCTTCTCGGTCGGCCAGAACAAAATGTGCGCTTTCGCCTTTATGTTCTTGAGCGTGAATATCAAAGTCATACTCGTTATACATTATCATGACACCAAAATTTTCCAATGTGTTTTTTTCTGATAAGTTTTCCATATTTTGTACCGAGGACAATCTGTCCCAATGGTGAATATCAATCTTAAAAGGTTTGTGCGGGCAAGCAACAAGGCTGGGGTTGATGCTTTTGTTTTTGAGCATACTATCTATCCATTGCGGCATAAATTTCGGATGAATGTGATTTTGCTTGAAATCTTGCTCCAGCTTTTGATAAATGCGCTCGCATTTTTGAATGAATAATCTTAAATCCGGAGAATGCTTGTCTTCATAATCTTCTTTTTCTTGATGAGAAGCAAATTTTTTTAACCAAATTTGCGCCTTTTCATCATAAGAAATTTCTTTACCGCCGCCAACAGACAAGATTAAGCCCAATTTTTGGCTGAATTCCTCAAATGGGGCATTGTTAATCTGAGGACAAATTTCTGAAAATTTGACAGCGTGTGGTTTTTGATCTGGGGTTGTCAATGCCCATAAGTCGGCCGTGTTTAATTTATAGGCCGTTTGAGGCGGAATCCCTTTTTCGATGCAACGTTTGGCAATGAGGGGTTTTAATTTTTGAAAGTTGCGGCTGTCTTTGACGGCATACCAAATGGGGGATTTGGGTTGTTTTGTTTCATCCAAACCAAAGAAGTCATAATCTTCAATTTTGGCAGAAATCTTGTGCTGTTTAGGATGTGCCAATATTTGTGCAAATTCTGCTGAAAACTTTTTGCTGTCTATGTTGCCTTTGTTGTCAAACGGCGCATAAAAACGGCCGGCAGCCATAGAGCGCAACATTTTGGAAACCTGGGCTTGTGGCAAGTTATCTTTGGAGATGATGTCCGGAAAATGGGTTTGCTGGATATATTGATATTGTTCTGGACGGATTTTACCTCTTTCCAACATCATTTTCAGCTGTTCCATACATTCCAGCTTGACTTCTTCTTCACGAGCCGGAAGGGGCTGAGGGTTGGCTGTTAATAAGTTTTCAATGTCTTTTTTGGCGGCCAGATAGATATATTTTCGCCAGATGGCATTTTTATATTTTTGAATTATGGCCAAAGGTTTTTGAAACAAGAGACTTTTATCTTGCGGAGAAACTATATTGCTCAAGAGTTTTTGAGCTTCTTGGGGCTTTTTACGGCAAAAATCTTCCGGAAAACGAGCAATCTCTCGTAATAAGGCAACAATGTCCGATGTGGAGCGGGAGGCTATGTGCTCTCTGTTTTGAGAGGTGGTTACCACATTTTGACGAAAAGTTCCGTTTTGCGTTGTTGTAGTCGAACGAACAATGCGCGGTCGTTTTTTGCGGGGTGAATTGTTGTTTTTATTTTCTTCCATATCAATGCCCCTTTGGGTTTTGTTTATATATAATATTTTGTAATGATTTGTGCCATTTGTCAAAAAATATTTGAATTTCACGTGAAAATAAACTTGTTGACAAAAGTGGCAAAATATGCTATGTATTTTGTCTAAAATTAATTATTTCGAGATTATGAGAACCAATTTTTCCAGCTTGGAGTTTTTTTCCAAGCATTTTAACGTGCCGCTTGAAAAATTGAAGTGGTGCATTTTAGAGCGGGCTGTTACGCCCGAATATCATCAGTTTTTAATCGGACTTTCAATTGAAGGCTCCAAGCTGGTGATTAGTGTTGAGGAATGTTGCTTGCGCCGCCTCAAACGAGGCTCATTAAAAGCGCATTCGGCAACTTTGAAATCAAACAAAAGAAAGTTTCGGCTCAAATCGACAAAGCCCATATATCACGGGCAATTTCTGGAACTGACTTTTACACGTAGAAATTTGGCGGATTTGTACTGCGATAAGTGGTATGACGAAGCCGAAGATGAAAAGAAAAGCGCTGCTTTATAATAGCGGCGCTTTTTTGTTGCCATATAAAAAATAAGCGTTGTTTGTCTCCCGACAAAGCAACGCTTTTTTTCATAGATTAGATTATTAAATAACTTTATAGCCGTCTTTAGCGCTTACAAATTTGCGCTGACGGTTGGCTAGGTTAACTATCCAGCCGGATTCACCGTTAGAAACGGCGTCAACGGCTTCTAGTTGGGTCTTTTTATCACCACGAATGACGGTGCGAATCCCATAAGTGGATTCTTTCATATAAATTTTGCGGGGTTCTGCATATTTGCGGAATTTTTCCAACCCTGCTTCATTTGCTTCAGTTGATACAGTTGTTTTTTTAGCCATGGTGTTATTTTTATCTTTAGTTTTCTAAAGAATGGACGCTCCTCCCGCCCGTTTAAGGTTAATAATAAAATTAATACTCGTTTTATGAGCTTAGATTATCAAATGAAATCTAAAAGTCAAGACAAAATTGACAAAAGATTTTACCATTCCATGATGCCTGTAATTTGATGCTTTTTCCTCCATTCCAACAGTTGATCAAAAGTTTGGATTCCATCTTGCAACACGGCTTTGTAATATTCCATGCCGCTGATTTTGATGTCATCCGGGGTTTCAAACTTGAGTTTTAAGATGGTTTCTTTTTGTTCTTGGCTCATTTGAGCTTTGATTTTTTCAGAGATATTTTCAAACCAACCATCATATTTTGAACCTTGTTTGATTTGGATGATGTCTATTTGCCAAAGCTCGTTGTTATCATCTTTGCAGGTGAGGTGCCACTCAAAGCAGGCTTCCTCGGTTTCGGCCAAGTTGACAAATTGGCAAGACTGAGCATTCAAGTTTTCGGCAATCTGCGCTATTACATCAAAACTGATGCCCAGATTGAGCTCAGGTGTATAGATATGAAAATCAATATCCAAATGTTTGGCTAAAACACCGATTTTTAACGAGCCAACCAAATTGACTTTGGCGCCGATTGCCTCCCAAAGCGGGACAAGACGAGCTTTTCGCACAATTTCCCAGGCGCGTTTCTGATTTTTTTGCGATTTTTCTATATATTTTTCAGTCATTATTTTTGTTTTTTGTATGTATATGTCCGAGAACCGGATTGCAGAACCAATGTATCTTCCGTTAATTTTTGAATTTTATAGCGGTTAGTAAAGTCGATCGTTTGGTGATTGCCGATGCTTTTGCCGCTCAAGATTAGTTCATTGCCGTTTTGTTGCCATGAGTTATATTGCAAAGTTGCCATATTTACAGAGCCGGCTGTACCGTCTTCTTCCAAAACAAAGCCTTGTTTCAGATTAGGCATATTGGGTACATTTTCAACCCAAGTTCCCCAAAGCTGCGGATAAGAAAGAGAGATGATTTTTTTAACCTCGTAGCCACCATCATATTCTGCGCCAAAACCGTCTTCAATTTTACCGATATCTTTTACCTGTAAACGGGCATGAACCGGCTGATAGTCGGCAACTTCTTTACCGATGATTTTTTGATAAGCAGGCATGAGGCTTTGTGATTTGTCAATCAGCCAATATTCTTTGTGATCGGAAGCATCGGTAAAAGAACGAACTTCGTGTCCCAAACGCAACGTGCCTTCAACTTCTTTTTCGTTAGAACAAGCGGTGACAAAAGTTATTAGAACTAAAAAGATAAAAGATATTTTCTTCATGCTTAACCACGCGTAAAGTTTTTAAGTTGTTGTTTCATCATATTTTTAAACTGTTGCTTTTGCTGGTGTTCTTTGGCTTTGCCAAATAACCAATTATAAATGCTTTGCATTTTTTTATCTCCTTTGGCGGCAAAGTCTTCCGGATGCCATTGGATGCAAAGGATGTTTTTGTCTTTTTGTTTTGCCGATAATTTTTTTGCATCTTCAGGGGCAAGCTCCAAAATCGGGGTGATGCCGGCCTCTGTCAGTTGTTTGATTTTTTCATCAGAAATGCCGTAAGTGTCATATTCAGGAAGATAATCTAAATATACTTTTTGTGTTTTCATTCTTATTTTTCCTTGTTGTTATATTTTACCTTAGCATAAAAAAAAGGGGCTTACAATCTTTTTTATATTGACTTTATGTTTTTGGCGTTTTAGAACAAATTTTCGAAAGCACAAGCTTTTCAAATGTGGATTTAACCTAACTTGTCCCGCAACAGAGGACTAAACAAGGAGACTGAACTCATGCAAAAAACAGCAGAGACGGTGTCGCTCGGGCACCCCGATAAAACTTCCGACTATATTTCAAGCTACATTTTGGACCGTATGATTGAACAAGATAAAACGGTTAAATATGCCGTTGAGGTTATGCTCAAGGGCAATACCGTGGTTTTGGGCGGCGAAATTAAAGGAAACGTATCTTTAGACAAGCTCAAAGATTATGTCTTAAACGCGCTTGAAGAAGTTGGATATTCTGAAAACTATGCCAAAATTTGGGGTAAATATGCCATTGACCCTGACAAAATTAACGTGATTAACCTCATCGGTCAGCAATCGGCCGAAATCAACCAAGGTGTGGAACAAGACGGTTGGGGCGACCAAGGTGTGTTTGTCGGCTATGCCTGCCAAGGCGAGGGGCTGATTAACCGTGAACTCTACCTTGCACGCAAGCTCAATAAGGCTCTTTATCAAAAAGCGCTTTTCTCCGACCATTTGGGCTTGGATATCAAAACCCAAATTACCTTAGATGACAATGGGCACATTGAAACCGCCATCGTTGCCATCCCCATGCTCAAAACGGAGGATTTAACCCGATTTGTGGCTGATACACTCGGCGAAAAGCCCAAAAATATCATCATCAACGGCACGGGGGCTTATACTTACCATTCTTCGATTGCCGATTGCGGGGTTACCGGTCGCAAGCTCGCGTGTGATTTTTATTCCACCGCTTGTCCGATTGGCGGCGGCTCGCCTTGGACCAAAGATGCCTCCAAGGCCGATTTGACCCTTAATCTTTATGCGCGCAAGCTGGCCAAACAATATTTGGCAGACAATGACGAATGCTTTGTTTATCTGTCTTCTTGCATCGGCAAGGCGGAATTGCCGAGCGCGGCGGTTAAAACAATCAAGAACGGGGTTGTCTCTACGCAAAATATCAAAATCAATCTCAAACCATCCGAGATTATTGCCGAGCTTGGTTTGAACAAACCGGTGTTTGCTTCCCTTTGCCACAACGGATTGGTCTGATTTTGACTTGAAATCATTACAAAGCCTGATTAAATTGAAAAAAGTTTAGTCAGGCTTTTTTATAGAGGCAAAGATGAAAAAAATTTGGCACTTGGCGGAAGAATATTCTCTGCCGCTCATTTTAGGAATATTCACGGCGCTTTTGTGGGCTAATGTGGATTATATGTCTTATCAAAATTTTTTGCATTATAAAATCGGCGGAATTTTTGACGTGCATTTTGCCGTGAATGACATTTTTTTGGTGCTGTTTTTCGGGCTGATTTCAATTGAAATCGTGCATGATTTATCCCCGAGCGGAGCCATGCATCCTCTGCATAAAGCGCTGGTGAATATGATGGCGGCGGTCGGCGGCATTCTTTGTCCGATTGCACTTTTCTTTGTTTTGAATATCCTTATCGGGCAGGCGGCTTTTGCCAACGGCTGGGCGATTGGCACGACCACGGATATTGCGG
>CALXPK010000013.1 GCA_944390265.1 uncultured Alphaproteobacteria bacterium
CAGACGGATTTTTCCGTCTTTTTTTTTATCAAATTCCATGTGAAAAAAAAGTCTTTTTTTTAACTAATAATTTGCAAATTTACGCTTATATTTTTATCAGTTATTATTTTTTTAGAGGAGTTTATAACGCATGAAAGATAAAAAAAGTAATGCAGCTTCCGAGGAAGCCATTGCCAAAAGTCTTGATGATTTGAACGAGATTATTGCGCGTGTCCACAAGGCTCAGAAAGAGTTTGCGACTTATTCGCAAGAGCAGGTCGATAAAATTTTTGAGGCTGTGGCCATTGCCGCCAACCAAAACCGAATCCCGCTTGCCAAAATGGCCGTTGAGGAAACCGGTATGGGCATTGTGGAAGATAAGGTGATTAAAAACCACTTTGCCGCCGAGGAAATTTACAATAAATATCGTCATGCCAAAACTTGCGGCGTGATTGAGCGTGATGCCACCAACGGCATGACCAAAATTGCCGAACCTCTGGGCGTGATTGCCGGTGTTATTCCGACCACCAACCCGACTTCTACCGTCATTTTCAAAACCTTAATTGCTTTGAAAACCAGAAACGGAATCATCTTTTCTCCACACCCGAGAGCCAAAAAATGCTCGGTTGAAACTGCCAAAATTTTGTTGAAAGCGGCAGAAGATGCCGGTGCGCCGAAGGGAATCATCGGTTGGATTGAAGAACCGACGATTGAAGCCACCCAACACTTGATGGGACATGAGGGAATCAACCTCATTTTGGCAACCGGCGGTCCGGGCATGGTTAAAGCTGCTTATTCTTCCGGCAAACCGGCTTTGGGCGTGGGTGCCGGTAATACACCTGCCCTGATTGATGAAACCGCCGATATTCAAATGGCGGTCAGCTCGATTTTGATGAGCAAAACTTTTGATAACGGTATGATTTGCGCCTCCGAGCAATCGGTTATTGTTCATAAAAGCATTTATGACGAGGTTAAAAAAGAGTTTGAATATCGCGGTGCTTATATCTTGAACAAAAAAGAGAGAGAAAAACTCGGTGGCTTTATTATTCAAAACGGCAAACTCAACTCCGCCATCGTGGGTCAACCGGCACATAAAATTGCCGAAATGGCCGGCATCAAAGTTCCCGAAGCAACCAAGGTGTTGATTGCCGAAGTTGAAAAAATCGGCAAAGAAGAGCCTTTCTCTTTTGAAAAACTTTCTCCGGTTTTGGCCATGTATAAGGTTAAGACGTTTGAAGAAGGGGTTGAACATGCAGTTAAGTTGGTTAACTTTGCCGGCCCCGGACACACCTCCGTTCTTTATACCGCTGACCACAACGCCGACAGAATCGCTTATTTCAGCAGCAAAGTTGAAACCGGCCGTGTGCTCGTGAACACGCCTTCTTCTCAGGGCGGTATCGGCGATTTGTATAACTTCAGACTTGATCCGTCTTTGACCTTGGGTTGCGGTTCTTGGGGCGGAAATGCCGCCAGTGAAAACGTTGGCGTTAAACATTTGATTAATATTAAAACTGTGGCTGAAAGAAGAGAAAATATGTTGTGGTTCAGAGTTCCTCCAAAAATTTATTTCAAACAAGGCGCAACCGGCTTTGCTTTGAAAGAACTCATCGGTCATAAAAAAGCCTTTATTGTCACCGATAAATCTTTGTTCAACTTGGGTTATACCGACAAAATTACTTCCGTTTTGGATGAAATGGGCATTGCTTACCAAATTTTTGCCGATGTTAAACCGGATCCGGACACGGATACGATTGCCGATGCTTTGAAGTTGGTTAAAAGCATGGAACCTGACGTGATTATTGCTTTGGGCGGCGGTTCGCCGATGGATGCGGCCAAAATTGTTTGGTTGATGTATGAACATCCGGAAGTCAAATTTGATGATTTGGCCATGCGCTTTATGGATATCAGAAAACGTATTTGTATGTTTCCTGATTTGGGCTCCAAAGCCTATATGGTGGCCATTCCGACAACTTCCGGTACCGGTTCCGAAGTGACCCCGTTTGCGGTTATTACAGATTCAAGAACACATATCAAATATCCGATTACCGACTATGTTTTGACCCCGAATATGTCCATTATTGATCCGGATTTGGTCTACACCATGCCGCGCGGTTTGGCCGCCGCTTCGGGTATTGACTCGTTGACGCACGCTTTGGAAGCCTTGGCCTCCATTTATGCCACACCGTTTACCGACGGCATTGCTTATGAAGCCATTCGTTTGATTTTTGCCAATTTGGAAAAATCGGTCAACGATGGTGCCAACAACCCCAAAGCCAGAGAGAATATGCACTATGCCGCCACCATGGCCGGTATGGCTTTTGCTCAGGCTTTCTTGGGGGTTTGCCACTCCATGGCTCACAAGCTCGGCGGTGAATATAATATTCCGCACGGTATTGCCAATGCCTTGCTTATTTGTCAGGTGATTAAGTATAATGCCAATGAAAAACCGACCAAGCAGGGTACTTTCTCGCAATATCATTATCCGGAAGGTCGCGCACGCTATGCTCATGTGGCAGATTTGTTGCATTTGGGCGGCAAGAGTGATGAAGAAAAAGTGCAGAAACTGATTGAGGCCGTGTCCAAACTCAAAAAAGGCATCGGAATTCCCGCTTCCATCAAAGCATGGGGCGTGGATGAAAAAGTCTTCCTTGAT
The DNA here is from genome assembly GCA_944390265.1 of uncultured Alphaproteobacteria bacterium. GTDB lineage: Bacteria > Pseudomonadota > Alphaproteobacteria > RF32 > CAG-239 > CAJLXD01. The sequence goes on from CALXPK010000013.1 coordinate 2,633, forward strand.
AATTTGGATAGTTTGTCCGAACGTGCGTTTGATGACCAATGCACCGGTGCAAACCCCGTATATCCGCTGATTTCCGAAATCAAGCAGATGTATTTGGATGCTTATTACGGCAAAATTTAAGCTGTTGTCATTCGGTAAAAAAAAAGCGTTATCTTTTTGATAACGCTTTTTTGTTTTGACAAATTGACAATTCGGAATAAAATTATTTTTGTTTGGGGTTTAATCACAATCGAGGGTGTCATGTTAGGACTGATTAAAGATAGTTATTTATTGTTTTTCAAAAAACTGCCGCTTTGGGTGCTTATTGTTTTGCCGATGACGGTTTTTTCTTTTGTTGATGAATATTTGCAATCGCGTTTCGGGGAAAGTGTTTTTATGCGTTTGTTGGGGATTGTGCTGTTGACCCTGACCGAGTTGTTTATTTATAAATATGCCGCGCAGATAAATTTGGGCAATGCTTGGCAAGTTGTTCGCAAAACCGTGATTATCAGCTTGTATCAGATTGTGATTGGGCTGATTATGATGATTCCGATTTATATTTTTGTTAATATTGCGCAACATCATCAGATTTTGTCTTGGGGATATATGTTTTTCAGCTTTTTGCTCAATGCTTTTATCGGAGGTTGGTTCTTTGCCAAAGCCAATGCCATTGTGCCGTTGCTAGCTCAGAAAGAAAAAATTTCTTGGGCTGAAAGCAAAAATTATGTGCAGGGAAGTTATCAAGGTTGGAGCCTTGTTTCTTTGTTGGTTTATTTCCCCTATCTCTATTCGGTATATTTGATTGAGTCTTTGGCTTGCAGTGTGATTGTCAGCAGTTTGTTCCTGGCGGTCTTTAACCTGTTTAATGCCTTGTATTATCAATCTAAAAAATAAAAATAAAGCTATGGGGCTTGAAGGTTTTTCTTTGAGCCCTTTTTTTGGAAGAAAACAGAATGGATAACGATTTAGAACAACGTTTAATCGAGATTGAGACGGCTTTGAGCCTTTGTGAAAAAAATGTTGATGATTTGAATGCCGTTGTGATTGAGCAGGGCAAAAAGATTGATTATCTCTTGAAACAAAATCAATATCTGCTGGCCAAACTGGAAGAAGATGTGGTCAAACCGCTTTCGGAAGAAACCCCGCCGCCGCATTATTAAGGAGACGAAAAAATGTTCAAGTCTTGGATGAACGAGTTTAAGAAATTTGCCCTCAAAGGCAATGTGATTGACATGGCCGTCGGTATCATCATCGGGGCGGCGTTTGGAAAAATTGTCGACTCTCTGGTTAAAGATATTTTGATGCCGCCGATTGGCTTGTTGATGGGTGCGGTGGACTTTAGCAATTTATTCTTTGTTCTGCGTGAAGGTGCCAAGCCTGCACCTTATCTTTCTCCCGATGAGGCCATGGCCAACGGCGCGGTGATTTTGAATCTGGGCGCTTTTTTGAATGCTCTTATCAGCTTTTTGATAGTGGCTTTTGCCGTGTTTTTGCTGATTAAAACCATTAACGGCATCCGCGAAAAACTGGATAAAAACGCACTCAAAGCCGCCAAGCAAAAAGAGTGTCCTTATTGCTGTTCAATGATTCCGGCGGCGGCCGTGCGTTGTCCTCATTGCACTTCCGAGCTGCCGGAAGATAAATAGGTTTTTCTATTTGATATTATCCGGCGTTATTCTTTGAATCATATGTTGTTGATGGCGGCACAAGCCCAGTTTGTGGCCGAGTTGCTTCATCTTATGATAAATGCGTTGATTGCGAATCTGGCGCAGGGTGTAAGCATAGCCAACGGCAACCACGAGTGAGGCGCCAATCCAAGCAATCGGGCTGGCATAGCACAAGCCCAAATAACCGATGCGAGTGGCCAGATAAACCGCGGCAAAAGAGCGCATGACCAGTTCGGCAATACTGGCAATCAACGGTATAATGGTACGACCCATACCTTGCAGCGTGTTTCTGAAGATAAAAATTTGGCCCAAGAAAATGTAAAACATGGTGCTGATGTTGAGGTAATCATGGCCGATTTTGATGATTTCTGGATTGTCTTCTTTCAAGAAAATATCAATAAAGTTTTCGCCGTAAAAACGTACCAACAGCGCAATGCAGATGCTGAAAATAATGGAGATGACGGAGGTTCCTGCCACGCCTTGACGAATGCGTTTGATTTGGCCGGCGCCATAGTTTTGAGCGGCGTAGGTGGCCAAAGCCAAGCCGATGGCCACTATCGGTTGGGTGGCCAGTTGCTCAATACGCAAGGCCGAAGTGAAAGCGGCAATGGTGTTTTCACCAAAGGAGTTGCACACGGCTTGGATAATTAACAAACCAACAGCAATAACGGAAAACTGCAAAGACATCGGTACGGCAACGGCTAAGTGGCTTTTCATAAAGTCCCAGTTGAGCTTCCAATCTTCTTTGCGGAGTTTTAATATCGGGAATCTTTTGCCGATATATATCATACAGCAGACAACCGAAATGGCCATGGCAACGATGGTGCCCAAGGCCGAGCCGATGATGCCGAGTTTTAAGACATATATAAAAAACAAATTCAGCAAAATATTCAAAATGGAAGAAAAAATCAGAAAATAAAGCGGGGTTTTGCTATCGCCCAAGGCACGGATGAAACCGGCCAAAAGGTTGTAGCCAACAATCAAAATCAGACCTAAGGTGAGGGTGAAGATGAAACGGTGGGCATCCTTCATGATTTTTTCGGGAATATTCATGGCTCTCAAAATATCATGCATATAAAAGCACAAGATGAAGGTGACTATCGTGCACAAAACGGCACTGGCGACAATGCTGTGGGTGACGGAGCGGCGAACGCCGATTTCATCTTTGGCACCGAAACGCTGAGCGGTGATGACGCACAAACCGGCGGTGAAACCGAAGGTGACCAGGAGCATGGTATAAAATATCGGGGCAGAGGCACCGGCGGCGGCCAAAGCATTCACGCCCAAAATGCGGCCGAGGATGAGAATGTCGGAAATATTATAAAGTTGCTGGAACAAGTTGCCGAGCAGCAACGGAATCGCAAATTTTATAATCAAGCTAATCGGCTTGCCGACAGTCATATCTTTTATCATCTTTATTTCCTCTGCTTTATTTTTTGTCCGTGGTATATTTAGTGCCGCAAATTTAAATTGTAAAGGGCTTTTTTTACATACCGGTTTGATAAAAATTGAAATATACCGGTTGAAATATTATCTTGAAAGTGTAAATATTTATGAAATAATATCAGGCAAAATGAATATAAATTTAAAAAAAAAAAAAAGTGCTGAATTTTGAGCAAAATGCTTCAACTCTATCGGTTAAAATCAGTGGAGATTGCTGCCGATATGATGATGAAGCGCAAAAAGAAAAAATCTATGTGCTGGCGCAAAATCTGCCACAAATTAAGGTTTCGGCCGAAAACATATCGGCTTGGGATTCAACTTTGCTGGCTTTTTTGTATGAGCTTTCGGTTTTGGCCGAGCAGGGCAACAAAAAAATTGCTTATTCCGGTTTGCCCGACAATTTGCAACATTTGGTCGATTTGGCCTTGAAAGTTGACCGCAAACCTTCTTTGCCCGATGATAGCCGCGGCCCTTGGCTGGAGGCTTTGGGTTCTTGGGGCTTGAATATTTATGCCAGCGGGCAACGTGCTGTTACTTTTTGCCGGCAAGTACTTTCTTCCGTTGGGCGGTTGATGCACGGTGCGGCGGTCATGCGCGGAGTGGATTTTTTGTTTGCCTTGGAAGGATGCAGTTATAAAGCCGTGGGCATTATGTCGCTGGTGAGCTTTATGATTGGCTTGATTTTGGCTTTTGTCGGCGCGGTTCAGCTCAAAACTTTCGGCGCGCAGATTTATGTGGCAAGTTTGGTTGCCATCGGTATGACGCGAATCATGGGCGCCATTATGGCCGGCGTGATTATGTCGGGCCGCACCGGTGCTTCTTATGCCGCCACCATCGGCACCATGCAGGTGAATGAAGAGATTGATGCGCTCAAAACCATGGGCATCCCGACAATGGATTTTTTGGTTTTGCCGCGGATGCTTTCCTTGATGATTACAATGCCGCTTTTGACCATTTGGGCCGATTTTATGGGCATGGCCGGCGGTGCTTTCGTGGGTGTGGCGATGCTGGATATTTCGCCGCAGGAATATTGGAAATATTCGGTTGAGGCCATGAACTTGTCCAACTTTTTGGTCGGTATTTTTCATGGTTTTGTCTTCGGCATTATCATAGCCTTGTGCGGCTGTTATTACGGTGTGAACTGCGGCCGCAATGCCGATAGCGTTGGTGTGGCAACAACCAAGGCCGTGGTTTCGGCCATTGTTTTGATGATTGTGGCCACGGGTATCATCACCATGATGTTTGAGGTGTTGGGCATATGACGGAAACTAAGATAAAAGTTGATGATTTGACCATTGCCTACGGCGATTTTGTGCTGATGCAACATGTGAGCTTTGAGGTGAAAAAAGGTGATGTTTTCATCATTATGGGCGGTAGCGGTTGCGGCAAAAGCAGTTTGCTTCGCGTGCTGACCGGTTTGGTGCCGCCGGCCAAGGGTGATGTCTTTATCAATGAGGTTAATTTTGCCACAGCGCCGCAAGCCGAAAAAGATGAGGTGATGAAAAAATGCGGCATTCTCTACCAAAGCGGGGCTTTATTCAGTTCGATGACGTTGGCCGAAAATATTGCCCTGCCGTTGCAACAATATACCGATTATTCCGACAAGCTGATTAAAGAGTTGGTGTCTTTGAAACTGGCGCTGGTCGGTATGCGCGGCTTTGAAGATTTTTATCCGGCCGAAATCAGCGGCGGTATGAAAAAACGTGCCGGTTTGGCACGGGCTTTGGCGCTTGATCCGGAAATTGTCTATTTTGATGAGCCTTCGGCCGGATTGGACCCGATTAGCTCCAAACTCCTTGATGATTTGATTATTGAAATCAACCAAAGTTTGGGCACAACCATTGTTGTGGTCACGCACGAGCTGAGCTCCATTTTTGCCATTGGTACCAACTCCATTTTTCTGGATGCCGATAAAAAAGGTGTGGGCGGCTATGGTAACCCGAAAGAGCTTTTGAAAAATCCGCCAAACCAAAAAATTCTTAACTTCTTAACCCGTGGGGAAAAAGGAAATGCGTAAGAAACCGAATACCAAAATGATTGGCTTGTTTTTAGTCATTGGTTTTGCTTTGTTTGCCATTGTGGTGTTTGACTTTGTCAAAGACAAGTTTTGGGGCGCCCAAAATGACCAAATCGTGATGTATTTTGAAGAATCCATCACCGGCTTGAACGTTGGTTCGCCGGTGGTGTTCAAAGGCGTGCAGGTGGGGCAAGTGTCCAAAATCGGCTTGTTTACCGACCCCGAAACGCTTAATTTTAATATTCCGGTTTATGCTAAAATGAACCAGCAGAGCATTTCTTCTTTTGAAGGATATAAAGATAAAAAATCTTTGCTTGAGGAGCTCATCAAAAAAGGTTTGCGGGCGCGCCTTGCTACCCAAAGTTTTGTTACCGGTCAGCTGATGATTGAGTTTGAAATGTTGCCCAACACGCCGGTTGTTTTAGTGAATAAAAATTCTGATGTTGTTGAAATTCCGACCGCGCTTTCTCAGTTTGGCGAACTTTCCAAAGGCATTCAAAACTTGCCTATCCGCCATAGCGTGGATGCGTTCAATCTCTTTTTTGACAACCTCAATAAGGAAATGCCGAAAATCAACAAAATCATCTCTCGCGTGGATAAGCTGGTGACACAAAATTCACAAACCTCTATCGACACGGTGAACAATTTTAACAATGCCATGGTCAATATCGGCGAGGCGGCTAATTCGTTCCGCAATTTGGCCGATTATCTGGAGCGTCATCCGGAAGCATTACTCAAAGGAAAGGGAAAATATTAAGATGAAAAAGATTATTGCTTGTGCTTGCTTTTTGTTGTTGTCCGGTTGTTTGAGCATTGGTAGCAGTGCACCTTCCAAATTTTTCAGTCTGCGCTCAGTTGATTCCGCTCAAGCTGAAGTTTTGAGCCAAAAATCGGTCAAAATCGGTATTGAAGAAATCAAAATTCCGACATATCTCGACAAGCCGCAAATCGTGACCCGCGATGCCAACACGGTGGAGCTTAATATCTCGGAAGATAATCGTTGGAGCGAGCCGCTTTCTTCTATGATGCAACGCGCTCTGGCCAATGATATGGCGCTTTATCTGCCCAAGTCTTTGGTCAAGGCACGCTACCTTGGGCGCGAAACTTTTGACTATTTGGTCTTTGTGGAAGTTGAACGCTTTGACGGCGCTCTTGGTGGTAACGTCACGCTGACCGGCTGGTGGTATGTGATTAACAAAAACGGCAATATTATCACTACGCAGAGAATTGATATTGAACAACCGACCGGCTCTACATACGAATCTCTGGTGCAAACAGATAGCAATATCGTCAATACTTTGGCGCGGCAGATTTCTACTTATCTGAGCAAAGGCATATAGCAAGCTGAAGCCAGCTTGACCGCATCAGTTTTATCTCCGTGCCTTGTGTATCGCGATGCTCTCTCCGTTCTGGACGGAGGGTTTGTGCCTCGTCCAGGTTAAAAAAAAAGCGCGTTTGACCGCATCAGTTTTATCTCCGTGCCTTGTGTATCGCGATGCTGTCTATGTGCCGGGCGGAGAGGGCTTTCTTTTTTCAAAAAAATATTTGCTTTTTTTCTCAATTTCTCTACAATACTCCTCGCAGGTTAGAGATAATCTGTGGTGTCTGAAAAACATCTTACAACAATAATATCCACTATATGGTGGAGTGTCCGATATAAGCCTGCTTGCAGGACGAATAAGGGCGACTGATGTTGTACAGTTTTTCAGCTCCACCGCCGATGTTTTTTAACATTCGGCGGTATGTTTTAACAAGCTGGTGGCAGCTTGACCCCACAAACACGGCGTGTTTGACGACAAAAGTTGTCCCTTAATAAACAGGAGTTGAATAATGCTTAACAAAAAACAAGCCCGCCAAAACCTCAAACAAACCAAACTTGCTCTGGCCGAGCAAATCACCGCGCTCCGGCGACTTCATAAAATCACCGTTTCAGAGCTTGCCACCCAAACCGGTGTGTCCTCATCTTATATTGAAAAACTGGAATTGGGTTTGGCCGAAATTAATATTGGCAACTTACACCAAATTGCTCGCGCTTTTGATATGAAAGTTGATATATCCATGGAGGCCTGAAATCATGTAAAAAAACCTCTTCTTTTTTATCGGAAGAGGTTTTTCTTTTTTAACTTAGCTGATTATTTTTCAGCTTTTTTCTTAGCCGGTGTTTTTTTAGCAGGCGTTTTCTTTGCCGGAGCTTTTTTGCTTACCGTCGTTTTCTTCGTCGGCTTTGCGCTGGTCGCCTTTGAGGCTTTGGCTTCTTTTTTTACCGGTTTCTTTTCCGCTTTGGCTTTGGGTTCTTGTTTGCTAGCCTCTTTGGGTTGGACAACTTTTTCTTCGGCCGGAGTTTCGGAAATTTCGGCCGGCCAAACAGCGGTTTTTGCCGTTTCGGTTATCACTTCTTCTTTGATGAGGGGCAGTTTATAAATGAAGACGGATTGCAACACCAAGGTGGTGATGAAGAAAATCAGCTTGCCGCTTTCTAAACCGCATAGGCTTAATAAAAAGTAGAAAATATAAACAGCCAAAAAGCAAATTACACTCAAACGCATTCTGACATCAAAGTTATATTTTTTGCCTAAAATCAGCCCTAAAATTTGGGCGCATAAGGCATAGAAAATGGCGCCGATGAAATAGGTGACAAAGATGAACAAAATGCCGATGAAAAACATGCTCACGGCCGTCCATGTCAAAACAGATTTTATGTCGTCCGTGTAATCTCCCGGACGAAGATCTACATCGCCTTCCAACTGATACATCCGCACTTCATGGTCGTTGACGGCATAAAAAGCGGTTTTGGTCAGATAAAAACCTCTTTCGGCATGCTCCGTGTTCAATGTGTCTATCGTGGTGTCCATAACAATCGGCAACGGAATGGCCACATCGCCCGATCTTAGTTGAGCCACGCGAATGGTGTGGTGCGGTTCTACCACCACCCCGTTTTCAATTTTCAAAGGCAGCATTTGGTTGACAATGTCATTGGCATAGGGCACCAGTTCGGCTCCGTTGATGCGAATGAACAGCGCAAAGATAAAAGAGATGATGACCGAGGCCAGCAAAATGAATTTGACACCAAGGCCTTGACCCTTGATTATATAATTGAAAATTTTTTGCATTGTTTTTTTGTCCCGTAAAAATTTTTTTAATCGAATTTAGTTTAATCGGTTCGAATCTATTTGTAAATACTTATGAATGGATAATTTTGACGCAAAAACCATTCTCTTGATTTTGCAACTCAACCTGACAATGGTGCAGGCGGGCAATTCTATCAACAATGGACAAGCCCAAGCCGCTGCCGCTTTGGGTTTGGCCGGCCGGACGGAAAAATCTTTCTTTTAACCGCGGCAAAATAGCTTCATCCACGGTGACGCCGCTGTTAAATACGCTGATTTCTTTTTCTTTAACCGAAAGCAAAATTTCGGCACCGAAGGGGCTGTAACGAACGGCATTGTCTAATAAATTGCGCAACAACAAACTCCACAACAACGGGGCACCTTCTTTGACGCAGAAGTCTTTTTGATAATCGAGTTTGAGGTTGATATTTTGGTTTTTGGCGGCAATTTCTTGATTCTTTATCGCCTCGCTCACAATTTCCGGCCAATTAATTAATTTGAAATTGTGTTGTTTATTTTCTTTATAAGCCTCCAGACGGCTGAGCTCCAAAAGTTGTTCAACCAAGCGGGAAGCGCGCTCAATGCCGAGCCCGAGTTTTTGCAAGGTTTCTTGACGCATCTTCACATCATCTCCGGCCAGTTCCGCCACTTCCAACTGCACTTTTAAGGCGGTGAGCGGGCTGCGCAATTCATGTGCCGAATCTGAAATGAAACTGCGTTCTCTTTTCAACGTGTCTTGAATTTTGATAAAAAGGTTGTTCAACGCATCGGTCAGAGGTTTGATTTCGGCCGGCATATGGGCACAATCCAAAGGCGACAAATCGTTCGAATCGCGCTCACTTAAATCTTTGGCAATTTTTTTCAACGGGCGAAACTCGCGGCTCACCATGTAAACCGCGGCAATGAGCAAAATCGTTAATCCTGCCGCCCAAGGGAGCAGGGTGTCTTCTACCAAATCAAAAGCCGCATCTTCACGGAAATCCAGCTCTTGACCGATGGCGATGATAAATTGTTTGTCAATGCTTTCTATCCAGAAAATGCGCCAGGGTTCTTTGTCATGCCCGATTTTTTGATTGTCAAAGCCCGAAGTGTAATGTTTGAAGAGAAAATCTTTGCCCTCGTTGCCGTCATGAAAAATCATCTCTCCCTTGCGGTTGAAAACGGCAAAGCCCAAAGCATCGTCATCTTCTTCGCCATCATCATCCAGCTCGTTTATCAGCTTGTCGATTTTGCTTTGGCTTTCGGTGTTGATATGTTGCCAGTCCAAAGAAGAAAGTTTGCGCGCCATCAAAATTTGATAAGTGTCAAAAAACTCATCCAATTTTTCTCTGCCTTCATACCATGACAAAATGCCGGCCGTTAAAAAAACGGAGCCGGAGATGAGAATAAAAAAGATAATCAGTCGTAGTTGAAGGCTGAGTTTTTTCATGAGTCTCCTAACATATAGCCGATTTTGTTAATGGTTTTAATGATGTTTTTGCCAAGTTTTTTGCGTAGATGGTGCACATGAACCTCCACCGCGTTGCTTGAAACTTCTTCACCCCAAGAATAGATTTTATTTTCAATTGTCTCTTTCGACAAGACCTTATTTTTGTTGTTCAATAATAATTCCAGCAAGGTCAATTCTTTGGGCGAGAGTACCACATCTTTGCCCTTGAGCTGGACGGTGCGCGCATAAGGATTGAACGTGATATCGCCATGGGTGATGATGGGGGTGACGGTGTCATTATGCCGGCGAATAAGCGCCTTCAGACGGGCGGCTACTTCTGCCAAAGCAAAAGGCTTGGCCAAATAGTCATCCGCGCCGCTTTCAAGACCGATAATGCGTTGGTCAACATCACCTTTGGCGGTCAAAATCAAAACCGGTTCTTTTTTACCTTGCATGCGCCATTCTTTTAATATACTCAGACCATCTATTCCGGGGAGGCCCAAATCGAGCACTACGGCATCGTAGGGGGCTTGAAGCAGGGCTTCTCTGCCGTCCAGTCCGTTTTGGAACCAGTCTACATTGAAGCCGAGCTTGCCAAGTCCGATGTTTAAGCCATCGCCTATCAATTGGTCATCTTCTATCAAAAGAATGCGCATGGTTTAGGTTTTCCTTAAAAACTATTTTTTTACAACAGTGTCAACGTCAACTTTGCTGGGTTGGAACATGTCGGTGTCAACTTCGCCTTGGAGAACAACCGTATCGTTCGGACCAACGGTTACACCTCTCCAGTCATCATTGTCAATTTCTACAACGATGGTGCCGCTTGCATCACGGAACATATATTTTTCATCGCCCAGACTTTGCTCGATTTTGCCGGTTAAGATGACCGGTGTGTCATCAGAAAGTTTGGATGCTTCGGCAGCGGTTACGTTTAAGTTAGAAGCAGCCGGACCGGTGAAGCCGCCACCCATGTTTTGTTTTGCTAAAGCAGCGCCTGAGAAAGCGACGGTGATTGCCAAAGCAGATACAGCTAAAATTTTGTTCATATTTTTTCTCCTCAAAATAAATTTGTTTAATGTTACAACTATATATTTAATTTTTTGTTTTCATTTTTTTAGGTTATCAGCTTTATAAAGGAAGTTTCTTAACTGATATCTACACTACAACAAAGCAAACTTAAGGAACGCTTAAGGGATAAAAAAATTTTAAAATATTTTTGAAATATTTTGTAATAAATTGTTTTTACGTAAAAAATTGTAATAAAATGAAATTTTTTGTGGTTTGCAAATCGGCAAAATTGTTGCCACGATGAGTTCATTGAAGAAAAATTTTTAACGGAGATTTTTATGAAATACGGAAAAAATTTTACCTTAGGGGAATATGTCATTTTGAAAAAGCCCGATTTGATGGAAGTGGGAGATAATGTTCGAATCGCAGATTTTTGTCGCATTTCTTCGGCTTGTAAAATCGGTTCCGATTGCGAAATTGCTCCCGGCACTTATATTGCCGGCGGGGATGGAAAATATAAATTCACCATGGGGGAATGCTCCAGCTTGGCGGCTGGCGTCAAAGTTTGGCTCAGCAGCAATGATTATGTCAATGAGCTGGTGACGCATTCGGTGCCTGAGGTTAAAGAGATTCAGGGAAACGTGACTTTGGGAAAATATACCGGCGTGGGCACCAACTCGGTCATCATGCCCAATAATGACATTCCCGAAGGGGTGTGCATCGGGGCTTTGAGCTTTGTGCCTTCTAATTATAAATTTGAGCCGTGGACGGTTTATGCCGGTCGGCCGATACGCCCGATTAAAAAAAGAAACAAAGAAAACGTGATGAAAACGCTCAAAAAAATCGGCTATATTAAAGGAGAATAAATATGTGCGGAATCGTGGGATATATCGGCAATAATGCCGTGGCGGAAGAGCTTTTTGCCGGTTTGAAAAATTTGGAATATCGTGGCTATGATTCGGCCGGAATCGCCTTAAACGATAATGCCAAAATTGAGGTTTTTAAGGCTTCGGGCAAACTTGCCAATTTGGATGCCGTGTTGCAAAAAAATCATGTCGAAAAATATGTTTCTCATATGGGAATCGGTCATATCCGTTGGGCAACGCATGGTGCGCCGACCATTGAAAACGCACACCCGCATCTTTCCAATGACGGCAATTTGGTTTTGGTGCATAACGGTATTATTGAAAATTATAAAGAATTGCGTCAAGAGTTGCAAAACAAAGGCGTTGTCTTTCATTCGCAAACCGATACCGAGGCGGCAGTGCACCTTTTTGCCGAAGAATATAAAAAATGCGGTTCTCTGGAAGAGGCGGTGCGTAACAGTTTGCCCAAACTCAAAGGCGCTTTTGCCTTTGTGATTATGCATCACAACGAGCCGGATAAAATTATTGCCGTGCGCAAAAATGCGCCGCTGATTATCGGTAGCGGGCAAGATGAAAATTTTGTTGCCAGCGATATTCCGGCTTTGCTCGGTAAAGTCAGCCAGATTATTCATTTGGATGATGATGAAATGGCAATTGTGCAAAAAGACAAGGTCGTAGTTAAAGATATTCACGGTCATATTCTTAACAAAAAACTTGAAAAAGTGGATATGCAGGCTGATGTCATCAGCAAATGCGGCTATGCTCATTTTATGCTTAAAGAGATTTGCGAACAGCCGGCTATTTTGCGCAAAGTTTGGCAAAAACATATTCAAAATCAACAAATTGTGACAGATGATGCCAAAATTGCGGTCAACTGGGATAAGGTTAAAAAAGTGGTAATTGTGGCTTGCGGAACATCTTTGCATGCGGCGATGGTAGCCAAAAAAGTTTGGGAAGAGTGGTTGCATCTGCCGGTGCAAATTGAGGCGGCGAGCGAGTTTATTTATCAGACCAATTTGCTGGATGAAAATTCTCTGGTGATTGGGGTTTCGCAATCGGGAGAAACCGCAGATACCATCACGGCCTTAAAACTGGCGCAAAAATTTCAGGCGCAAATTATGGTCTTGACCAATCGAATCGATTCATCAATCGTGCGCTATGCTTCTTCGGTGGTGCCGCTTGATGCCGGTGTGGAAATTAGCGTCGCGGCGACCAAGTCTTATATGGCGCAACTCGCCGCTTTTTATTGGTTCGGTTTGTTGATGGCACAAAAAATGAACAAAATTTCTGCGTCCGACATGGCGGAAAAATTGCAAAATTTGATGCAAATGCCGGAGAAAATCGAAGAGATTTTGAGCCATCAAGAATATATCGAATCGGTAGCGCAAAAATTGGCGCATCATTCCGCCGTGGTTTATATGGCACGTGGTTTCAATCTGCCAACGGCTTATGAGGCGGCTTTGAAACTCAAAGAAATCAGCTATATTAATGCCAATGCTTATCCGGCCGGCGAGCTCAAACATGGGCCGATTGCCTTGCTGGATGAAAATATGCCGGTGCTGGCTTTGTTTGAGCAAGGACAAACCGCGGCCAAACTTCTTTCCAACTGCGAGGAAGCCAAAGCCCGTCATGCGCCGGTTGTCGGAATCGGCGGACGCAAAGCCTCGGATATTTTTGATGATTATATTGAAACGCCGGAAGTTGAGGCATGTTTTTCCCCATTGCTGATGTGTGTGCCGATTCAGCTTTTGGCTTATTTTGCGGCAAAAACTTTGAATCGCGAGATTGACCAGCCGCGCAACTTGGCAAAATCGGTGACGGTTGAGTAGTTATTTGTTTTGTTAATAAATTAGAAAGATACATACTATATACTGCACTCATTCTAAACATTAACAAGCAAAGAGGAAACTCGTTATGAAAAAGTTTTTGTTCCTGCTCGGACTTTCCACGGCCCTGCCGACTTTGGCTCAGGCCGAAGGTTTTGAATTTGCCCAATCGGGTTTGGCCGGCCAATATTACGGGATTATGGAAACCAAGAAACACGACAATCTGAACAATATGCCTAACCGTTTGGTGACCCGTGTGGATGGTGCCGTTTCCGGATTATATCGTTTTGCCGATGATTCAACCCTCGGGGCTTATGCCAATTATACATTTGTTTATCGTCAACATGATAAAGATTATAATGACGGTGATTGGCGCTTTTATCCTTATTTGCAGGGAGAATCGAAACAACTCGGTCGTTTGAGCATCGGTTATACTTATGGTGCGGCATTCCAGTTGCACCAAGGTGCACAAGAAATTACTTGGCTTGGCATTCAAGATAGTAACTTGCCTTATTTCTTGACCAGTGCTAACTGGACCAACGGTTTGCGAAGTGTGGGTTTTGCAACACCGAAATCTACAAGTATTATGGATGACGGTCGTGCCGTGAAGTTTTCTTACTTCACACCGCAGATTTATAATACGGTGTTTGGTTTCAGCTATACGCCGGATAACGCCAACCGCCGCGGTATGGTCAGTCGTTATGTCAACTATGACGGCCCTCAAGACGGTTATAGCGCTGCGATGAAAAATACTTGGAATTTGGGAGAAAATAATAATTTATATACTTCCGTTTCTTATGGTCAGTTTAACGGCGATGATAAAGAATGGGCTTTCGGTACGCGCTGGGTTTATAATAAATTCAATATCGGAACTTCTTACAAAAAAGCCTATATCGACGGTAACAAGAATCCGATTACGACCGAGCCGAAGGGCAATCTTCCGGCATTTTTTGATAACTATCGAGAAGGTGAGGCTTGGGACTTTAGCATGGGATATGATTTCGGCCGCTTCAAAACCAACATCGCCTATTTGCATACCGAAGCCGAAAATACCCGCCATAGCGATGATTTGATTATTCAGTCCAACGTTTTTGAACTCAATGAATATTTCAATCTTTATGCCATCAACGCCTATCTTAACTCCAAAGGCGATAAGGCGGATACCAACGACAATAATAAAGGTTATGCATTCATAACAGGTATCGCGATTAAATATTAAACATTATTTATGAATAAAAAGACTCAGGTGAGAATTTTCACTTGAGTCTTTTTTTGTGCTGAGAATCGGAGTGATTTTCGCAAAAACAACCGATTAGAAAAATAAGTATTGTTTTGCGAAATTTTCTTTTCATTTATTTTATAAATAAAATAATCTTTTTTATCATATTGATTTTTAATGCTTTTCAAAAAAATTACAAAAAAACTCAAAAAAAATATGAAAAAAGTTGTTGACTTTAAGATTGGGTGAGGATATAAACCGGTTTGTCGCCGCGATGAGCGGAGGCGGTTATAAAGAAAAAGTAAATAAGAGATTTTAAGAGGATAC
>CALXPK010000014.1 GCA_944390265.1 uncultured Alphaproteobacteria bacterium
CAGAATAATTGCAGGATACAACTTGATAATAAGATTTGGATACAACAAAACTTTTCGCAAAACTTGCGAAAAGCGCAGAAATCGTCAGAACTTGTCTTCTTGCTTTCAACATTCTTGTTGTATCCTAAAAAATTTTTAGTTCTAAAAAAACCGTGCGGCTGATCATTCCGCACGGTTTAAAATATAGCAAATGCAAGTAAAAATTTGGTTAATGTTTGCGCCTTAATACAAATCCGGCAAAAGTTTATCATTCTTGCCTTTTTTGCGGGTTTTGGCGGCAATGCCTTCAAAAATGCGGCAAAATTCTTTTGCATCCCATTCCACATCATTTTCGGTGTAGAGCAGGGCGTTGAGCTTGTCCAACTCTTCGGCAAAGGCTTTGTCTTTGACCAAATCCTTAAGTTCGGTAAAATTGTTGAGTTTGCCGCAGTCAAACTTTTCGGCGCCCCAATTCAAAAGCGCGTCACGCAAACCGCGCAAATCCCGATTTTTGGCCAAAGCAATCACTTGTTTGTGCCAATGTTTGAGCCCATGCTCATGGGCGGGGGCTTTGCTGCGCATCAACCAAACGGCAAGCAAAATGCCCAAAGCAAAAGCCCCGACCGCAATCAAAACAATCGGCAAATAATCAGGCGTTGTCGGGGTTGGGGCAGGAGCTTGCTGAGAGGCAGCATCCTCTTTTTGCGGTTGAACTTGCGGCTCTGCGCTAACATTTTCGGGTTCAGCCGTTGCAACCGGCTCATTGATAGCAGCCGTTGCCCCGCCGACAACCGAGATTTCTTTGGCCGGCAGCGTGGCAGTTTTCATCTTTTGGCTGTTGACGTCAAACCAGTTGACCTTCATCTCCGGCAGGGTCATTTTGCCGGCTGTCGAGGGAATATAAACATTGGAGATTTTCATGATGGAAACCACGCGCCCTTTGTCGGCAGACATTTCGGTAGCCGGTTTTTCCGGATATTGTTTGATGCCGTTAACGGGGGCAAATTGCAGTTCCGGAAGTTGGTTATCCAAAACCCCGTCGGCCTTGAGATAAACCGTGCGGTGAATGGCTTCTCCCACCTTAAATTCGGTTGTGTCGGGTTCCCATTTGTCGGCCAACATCACATCTTGCGCCGGCAACCACCAGTTGCCGTTGTTGGCGGAAGGAATGGGTTTAACCTCAACCTCAATCGGCTTAGAGCGCAAAATCACCGGATTTTGCTCGGCAAAGGTAAAACCGAGTGTGGCGCTCAAATCATCACCGAACAAATCGGCAAAGGGGTCGATTCTTTTTTGCGGCCGTGAAAGTGTATAGCCTTCAAAACGTGCGGCCGGAATGGTGAGTTTGCCGCTTCTTTGCGGAAACATCGCATATTTGAACGTAATCTCGCGCATTTTTTTGCCCTTCACCACCAAGGGGTTGATTTCCGGTGTGCCGATGGCACGGATAACCCAATCTTTGTTATTGAGTTCAAACACCGGCTCACGGCCTTGCAAGCCGCCGCTGTCCATTAAAGAAAGCGTATAAATAATCTCTTGTTGCACATAAGGGTTATTGTTGTTAATCCGCCCGCGCATTGAGAAGTTTGATTCATTTTGTGCTAAAGCCGGCACTTTGGTGTTTGGGGCACCGCTCGGCGAGGCAACGGTGCTTCCGGCCGGCAAAACCTTAATGACAATCGGGGCAGATTTGTTGCCTTGCTTGTCGGTAAAAGCAGGAATGGTCAAGTCGCCTTCACGTTTTGGAATAATCCGAAACTTGCGGACATATTCCATGTTGTGTTGCCCGTTGATAATGTTGATATTGGTGCTTTCCAACACCCCGACCACATCAAAATCTTGGCGCAGTTCGGAAAGATCAGCCTGCGGCGGCTGGCTGTTGCTATAATTAATTTCCAGCGTCAGACTTTGCCCAAGCGGCACCTGCGTCTTGTCCACGCTGGTGGAAATGGAAGCATTTTGGGCTTGAACCGAAGAAATGTTCAAAGCCAAAACAAAAGATAATAAAGCAATAATTTTTTTCATCTTAATCATCTCCATAACGATTGAGGCGATATTCTTTGGCAATAAAGGCTTTCAGCAAGCCGCCCGGATTTTCGGGAATTTGGCGGAGTTGTTGAACTTTGGCCTGACGTTTTTCATCATATTTTTCTTTATCATCGCCTTGCTTATTGACACTACCGCCACTTTCTTGCTTGTTGTCCTCTTCTTGCGGTTTGGCCGAGGCTTCGTCTTGCGAAGCTAAATCTTGCTCTTTTTCCTGATTTTGCTCGGAGTTGTCTTGAGAATCTTGGTTTTGGGCGGAAGATTTTTGCTCATCTCCATCCTCATTTGGTTGCGGCGCAGAGTTTTGATTATTCTCTCCTTGCTGATTTTGCGGGTTGGGGTTTTCTCCGGCATTGTTGTCCGATTGATTATCATCAGCTTGTGACGGGTCACCTTGTTGCTGATTCTCTTGATTTTGGTTCTGCTGTTGTTGCTGTTGGTCTTGCTGATTTTGTTGTTGATTTTGTTGTTCTTGCTGTTTTTTCAAATATTCCAAATTGAACTTGGCATCTTCATGCTTGGGGTTAAGTTTCAAAACCTCTTCATATTTTTTGATAGCCTCTTCAATTTTGCCGCCTTTGGCGAGAGCATTGCCAAGGTTATAAAGCGAGGTTTCATCTTGCTTACCGGCATAGGCTTTGGCGGCCGCATCATAGTTTCCCAGACGATAATTGGCGGCAGCTTTCCAATCAGAATCTTCAAATTTTTGTGCCGCGGTTTGAAAATCTTGTTGGTTGAAGGCTCGCAAACCTTCTTGATTGTTGTTCAAAAACCAACCGGCTTGAGCCGATGTGGCCATAAATACCGCCGGCACCAAAACCAAAATGCCGCGACGGAAGAAAAACAAACAGCACACAAGCGGAATAAAGCAAAGATAATATCCCATATCCAGCCAGGTTGATTGCTCATTTTCGCTTTGCTTGAGTTCGGAAACATTTTGATTGATAAACTTGTCCAAACCGGCAATGTCTTGGTCATTGTTGGACAAGAGATGATAATATCCTTGACCGTAGCGTGCAATCAGCTTGAGCTTTTCGCTTGCTTCGGCGGCAGTTTGCAACACGCTGACCTTATATTTTTGTGCCGAAGCATTTTTGGCCACCTCCAAAGCCTTGTCAAAACGCTCGCCGACATCGGCCGAAAAGATGATGATATTGCCTTCCAAATAACCGCCGTTTTTGAGCTTTTCCACCGCCAGCTCAATCGCGCGGTCAAGCCTGTCGCCGTTTGTCGGCATAATATCAAAATTCACCGCCGGCAACAGATTCTTAATCAAATCCGTGTCATCGCTAATCGGCGTGATGAGGAAGGGCTCGTTCGTATAAACAATCAAGCCGCTTTGGGCTGAGGACAAAGAGTTGAGCAAGTCTGTCATCTTAAATTTGGCGCGGTTAAGCCGGCTGGGTTGCAAGTCATTGGCTTTCATGTCTGAAGAAAGGTTAAGCAAAATCATGACCGGATTTTCCGGCACCAAGGTCGGTGTCGGGCGTTTTTCCCAAGTTGGGCCTGCCGAAGCAAGAATGGCAAAGCTCAAACCGGCCAGAAAAAGCCAGCCAAACATTTTGCGGTTGGAAGAAGAACCTTTAATGAGCAAAAAGTTCAAAAGTTTTTTGTCACATACATTTTCCCAAGAAGAGGTGCTGTTCATGCTCTTAAAAAAGCGCCAAAAAAACAACATCGGCAAGATGAGAAGCAGCAAAAACCACGGACGCAAAAAATGAAAATTATGCAAAAATTCTTCTACCATTTTTTCTGTCCTCTCATGTACATAATGACCGCCAAAAGAGCCGCCAGCAAAAGCGGAATATAGAAAAGCTCTTTGGTTTCAACGCTGAATTGTTCGTTGTTTTCGGTGGGTTCCAATTGATCAATGGCATTATAAATTTGTTGCAAAGACTGGGTGTCGCGGGCGCGGAAATAGCGACCTTTGGTGTCTTGCGCCAGTTGCTTGAGGCTTTGTTCATCCAATCCATTGTTGCCAATGCCGATTTGCATACCGAAAAATGAGTCGATAAAAGCGGCCTCAGCACCCACGCCGATGGTATAAACTTTCACATTTTCATTTTTTGCCAAATTGATGGCCTCCGGCATTGAAAGTGAGCCGTCATTATTTTCACCATCGGTCAAAAGCACCAAAATCTTTTCTTTTTTGTCATTGTCTTTAATGTTTTTCAAAGCCAAACCAATGGCATCGCCGATGGAAGTGGAGTTTCCAGCCATACCGGCATCCATTGACCAGAGAATATCTTTAACCGATTGCTTGTCATAAGTAAGCGGGGCTTGCAAATAAGCCTGCGTGCCAAACAAAATCAGGCCGATGCGGTCATCGCGGCGTTTGTCAATGAAGTCCGAGGCGGTTTTCTTGACCGCGGCCAAACGATTAATCCGCCGATTCCCAATTGCAAAATCAGGCTCCCGCATGGAGTTTGAAATATCCATAATCAGCATAATATCGCGGCTTTTCGAGCGCAGGGGAATAGGGTCGCTCACCCATTGCGGGCGCGCGGCGGCCATAACCAAAAGAATGTAAATCAGATAAAGCCCAAACAAACCCAAAGCAGAAGTTTTTTTGCCAAGCTGGGTGCCCCAAATGCCGCCGGATTTGACGGCAATTTTTTGCAAATCGTCAATAAAGGGCACTTTCAAGGCATCGCCGTGCAGGCCTTTGACCGCCGGCAACAGATAGCGAAAGACAAGAGGTAAAACAAGCAAAAAAACAGCCATCGGATAAGCAAAATGATTCACAGATTTTCTCCTATCCATTTTTGGCAAAAGCGGCGCAGGCTTTCTAAGTCTTCTTGAGAGTAGGTCGAGCTTTCCTGCGGAATGTAAGGCGCATTGATTAAAAGTTCGGCCGTCTTGCCGGCAATGGGGCTTTTGGTCTTTTGGTTCAAAAAGTCTATCCAATCCGCCCCGAGCAAAATGGCCGCTTCTTTATATTTCAGCACGCAGATTCGCCGTAAGATTTCCGACATTTCTTTGGCCGCTTCCACCACATTGGCATTGGATATGTTTTGCAAGAGTTTCAAAGCATAGCGCGCTTTGCTGTAACGTCTGAGATAAAGCATGAATTGTATGAGCAAAAATAAAAGGACGATTCCCGCGAGTATAAGCCACCAACCATAAGCAATCGGAAAGGCGGACACCCCGTCGGGAAGATGAATATCGCGCAACTCGGGCAAATTATCTGGCATCATTAATCCTTTCATCAAATCACTTTTATAAATTTAAGAGTGTTAAAGCAAAATATCAAGCATTTTGACAACAAAAAATCCTTCTCCTTGGGCTTAAGGAAAAGGATTTTTGGGGGTAATATTAAATTCCGGCCGCGTTGACCAAATCGGCTACCCGCACTTCTTCGCCGATGATATTGGCCACCTTCAAAAAACGCGAAGTCAAAATCTGTTGTTTGACAGATTCATCATCTTCGGGGTTAAGCCCGTTGCGAAGGTCTTGGAGCAAGGCGTTGGTCAGCATAAAAGTGCTTTGCGCCGTCACTTTGTCCAATTTGCCATAATCGGGAAAAAGCTGAGCCAATTGACCGGCACCGAGCACGGCATATTGTGCAAACACCCCTTGCTCTTTGAAAGCAAGATAAATATTTTGCGCAGTTTCGGCCGCCTTGAGCTCTTTGACCCAGTCTTTGGGTTGCATAAAACTTTTGCTGTTGGCCATCAAAACATTGATTCTGGTTTTGAAAAGTGGCAAAAGTTTTTTCAACCTTTTGGAAGATTCCAAATTAATTTCGGTGCGTTTTTCATCTTCGGCTTCAATGGTCAGCGCTTTGCGCAAATTTTCCATCTCCGGCAAGAGGTCGTCTTTTTTCTTTGCAAAAATAACCTTATTGTCAATGCTGAGTTTCAAAACCAAGGTTTGGCAAAACTCGGCCTCAATGCTCATGCCGGAAGAAACTTCCGCAGCTAAGGCCAAATCCAAACAAAATTCAAAACCGTTCGGCAAAAACAAAACCGCATGGTCTTCTGCAACCACAACGCGGTCAATAATGTCTTTAATTTTCATATGTATAATAATTTTAATATTTATAATTTTCTTGCTAAAGAACATAGCGCATTTTGGGCTTGTTGTAAACCCAAAAAAAAGGCCGGATTTTTCCGACCTTTTTTAAGATGAAACTTTAGATTAGGCAGATTTCAAAAGCCCGTGCTTCTTTTTGCCTTGTGAAAGTTTAACTTCGCCGTTGACATAATCGGCGGCTTTGATGACATAGTTTTCATCGGTGATTGTGGCATCATTGAGCTTCAAACCGCCTTGCTTAATCAAGCGGCGGGCTTCACCTTTGCTAGCCACAAAGCCGATTTGCAAAAACGCATCCAGAACCGAAATATCGCCGTTAACGGAAATGCTTGGCAACTCACCGCCGGCAGCACCTTGCTCAAAAAGTTTGACGGCTGTTTCTTGGGCGGCTTTGGCTTCGGCTTCACCGCGGCAAATTTTGGTGGCTTCATAAGCCAAAATCTTCTTTGCTTCGTTGATTTCTTTATCTTGAAGAGCTTCCAAGCGTCTGACTTCATCCATCGGCAGATCGGTAAAGATGCGCAAGCATTTGCCCACTTCGGCATCACCGATATTGCGAAAATATTGGTAGTAGTCGTATGAGGAGAGCTTTTCTTCATTAATCCAAACCGCGTTGCCTTCAGACTTGCCCATTTTTTTGCCGTTTGAGTCGGTGATAATCGGGCTGGTGAAACCAAAGAGTTCCACATCATATTTGCGGCGGCCGAGCTCGGTACCGGATGTAATATTGCCCCATTGGTCAGAGCCGGCAATTTGGGCGCGGCAACCATATTTTTGATAAAGTTCGCAGAAGTCATAACCTTGCAGGAGCATATAGTTAAACTCCAAGAAAGACATCGGTTGTTCTCTTTCCAAGCGGGTCTTGACACTATCCATGGTCAGCATGCGGTTAACCGAATAATAAGTGCCGATATCACGTAAAAATGAAAGATAGTTGATATCCTTAAACCAATCCCAGTTATCAACCATTTTCGCATCGGTTTTGCCGTCACCGAACTTTAAGAATTTGGAGAAAGATTTTTTCAAACCTTCAATATTATGAGCCAAGGTTTCTTCAGAAAGAAACGGACGCAACTTATCTTTGCCGGAAGGGTCGCCGATTCGCGCTGTGGCACCGCCGACCAAAGTCAAAGGTTTGTGGCCGCATTTTTGGAACCAACGCATCATCATTAAGGGCACAATATGTCCGACGTGCAAGCTGTCTCCGGTCGGATCTGATCCCAGATAACCGACGGCCGGCGTTCCGCTTTTTTCGCATTCATAGAGATATTCATCAAAACCCGTTTCATTGGTGCATTGATTGTAAAAGCCGCGTTCAACCATCAGGTTAACAAATTGAGATTTAAATTGTGTCATTGTTTCTTACCTTATTTATAATAGATTTTTAACGCATATTAGCATATAATTATTATAGTGCAACAGATTCGGTTAACTTATGGATACAATAAAGAAAATAAGAGCCTTGGGCTTGATGAGCAGTTCTTCGCTGGATGGCATTGCCGCCGCCACCATTGTGACGGACGGTGTGGATGTATATGACATTGAGCGCAGTCGGGTTGAGCCTTATGATGATGAGCTGAGAGAGCGTCTGCAAAATTTATATAGCAAAAGGCCGGACACGGCGCGTTTGGCGGCCGAGTTTCAAAGTTTGGAAGAAGAGTTGACCCGCGCCCATGCCGCCGTGGCGCAAGAGATGATAGATTTTGCCGACGGCAAAGTAGATGTGATTGGTTTTCACGGACACACGCTTTATCACAATCCCGAGCAACATTTCACCTATCAAATGGGCGATGGCGAGTTGTTGTCCAAGCTAACCGGTAAAAAAGTGGTCAACCATTTTGTGCAAGCCGATTTATTATCCGGCGGGCAGGGCGGGCCTTTGGTTCCGGTTTATTATGCGGCTCTGGTCAACAATTTTCAAAAGCCGGTCGGCGTGGCTCATATCGGATCAATATCCAACCTGACCTGGGTTGGAGACAATGGGGAGCTGATGGCATTTGATGCCGGCCCCGGCAATGCCCAAATCAATGATTGGGTTTTTTATCATGCCGGCCAACATATGGACTATGATGGCAAACTGGCCATCAGCGGCAAGGTCAATGACAAAGTTTTGGTCAATCTGATGCGGCATAAGTTTTTTGCCAAACATCCGCCCAAATCCATGGATAGAAATTTGTTTAAAGACAAATTGGAGCATCTGGAAGGCTTGAGTCTGGAAGATGGTGCCGCCACCGTAACCGAGTTTGTGGTAGAGGCCATAGCTTATTCCATGGCTTTATATTTCCCGAGCCGCCCCCAACAGCTGATTGTTTGCGGCGGAGGCGCCAAAAACCCCACCTTGATGCGCTTTTTAAGAGCCAAGTTGCCGGATATTGAGGTCATTACGGCCGGTCAATTAGGCTGGCGTGCCGACACCATGGAAGCTCAGGCCATAGGCTTTTTAGCCGCCAGACGCCTATATTGTTTGCCCATGAGTTTTCCTTCCACCACCGGCGCAAGAGAGCCCGTGGTTGGGGGAGAAATTTGGCTTCCGCAAGCCGATTAGACGTTTTTTTAACAAAAAAGTTGACAATCGTAAAAATTGTGCTATATAGAGGCACGATTTATGATTTTTATGATAATTTTTTTGTTTTTTTCCATATATTTTCAGAGGGAAAGAAATGCGGTTTGGTTCGTTCAAAATTCTCTTTTCCATAGCTTAAAATTGGTATTTCCGTATGTTCAATGAACACTGTTTGTGAAAACGGTCAAATTGGTATGACATATGTGATTTTTTTATATTGAACAATCAACAGCTTTCTTCCCTCTTTTTTATATTTTATGGCATATTACAATACAACTTATATATAAAACTCGTGTTTGTAACTCGATGATTGAGGAAAAGACCCGCTTGTGAAAGCTGCTCTTTTCTGCATAGACAATAGATTATGGAAAATCCTTTGTTTAAGAGTTCTTTGTTAAAGAGGAACACTCGTGAGAGTCTTCCTCTTTTTTTTGTTTAAATATCGGTCTTGACTCGCAAGGATTCCTGTTCTAAATTAGCCCGCAGAAAACAAAATTTTGAAAGATTCTTTAATATGTGCCACTTTTACATAAATATCATATCCATCATTATCCCCTAGGGGATATACTTTCTTGCACATAATTCAACCAAACAAACAATCTTAAAAACAATCCGTTAATTTATAATATTTTAAGGTATAGGCAAATGACAAAATTCTATGCTGATGTAAAGGCAAAGCCTGACTTTGTAGAAGTCGAAAAAGAAATTTTAAAATTCTGGGAAGATGATAATACTTTTGAAAAATCCGTCCATAATCGCGACGGTGCCGCCGAGTTTGTGTTTTATGACGGTCCTCCGTTTGCCAACGGCACCCCGCACTATGGTCACATCATGGTATCATACGTCAAAGATGTGGTTGCCCGCTTCCAAACCATGAACGGCAAAAAAGTTGACCGCCGCTTGGGTTGGGATTGCCATGGTCTGCCGGCTGAAATGTCTGCTGAAAAACAACTCGGTGTATCTGGCCGCAAACAAATTGAAGCCTATGGTGTGGAAAAGTTTAATGACTTTTGCCGCGCAGATGTTTTGAAATATTCCGGCATCTGGGTTGAAATGTTCAAACGCATCGGCCGCTGGGTAGATTTTAATCATGATTACAAAACCATGGACCTGCCGTTTATGGAAAGCGTGATTAACAACTTCAAACAGCTTTATGAAAAAGGTTTGGTTTATGAAGATTACCGCGTTTTGCCATATTCTTGGGCAGCCGAAACCCCGTTGTCCAACTTTGAGGTCAACCAAGGCTATCAAGACAAAACCGACAATGCCATCACCGTAATGTTCAAGCTCGAAAACGGCATGAACATTTTGGTTTGGACAACCACCCCTTGGACCTTGCCTTCAAACCTGATGCTTGCTGTGGGCTTGGATATTGACTATGCCGTTATGGAAGAAGACGGCCAAAAATATATCTTAGCCGAAGCCTTGCTCGGCAGATACAAAAAGCAATTAGAGCACGCCACCAAAGTTGGTAGTTTGAAAGGTAAAGACCTGGTCGGCATGAGCTATGAGCCGATGTTCCCCTATTTCAAACATCTGAAAGACAAGGGCGCATTTAAGGTTTTGAGCGGTGAGTTTGTATCAACCGAAGACGGTACCGGCGTTGTCCACATTGCCCCTGGTTTTGGTCAAGATGACTTTGATGCTTGCCGTGCTTATGATGAAAACTTTCCGGTTGTTTGTCCGGTGGATGAGGCCGGTAAGTTCACTTCCGAAGTGCCCGATTATGAAGGCAAACAAGTTTTTGAAACCAACGAGCCGATTATGCAATTGTTAAAAGAGCGTGGCATTTTGGTTAAAAAGGAACAATATACCCACTCTTATCCCTTCTGCTGGAGAACAGACACGCCGTTGATTTATAAGGCCATGTCTTCTTGGTTTGTCAAGGTAACTGCTTTCAGAGATGAAATGGTTAAAAACAACCAACAAATCAACTGGGTTCCGGAACACATTAAAGACGGCCGTTTCGGTAAATGGTTGGAAGGCGCCAGAGATTGGTCCATTTCGCGTAACCGTTTCTGGGGCACCCCGATTCCGGTTTGGAAATCAGATAATCCGAAGTTTCCGCGCGTGGATGTTTTCGGCTCCGTGGCTGAGATTAAAGAAAAAACCGGTTTTGAGGTTAAAAACCTGCATAAACCATACATTGATGAAGTGGTTTATCCCAACCCGGATGATCCGTCCGGCAAAACCATGATGCGCCGCGTGTCCGACGTGTTTGACTGCTGGTTTGAATCCGGCTCCATGCCTTATGCGCAAGTGCATTATCCGTTTGAAAACAAAGAATGGTTTGAAAGTCACTTCCCGGCAGATTTCATTGTTGAGGCCATGGACCAAACCCGTGGTTGGTTCTACACCTTGACCGTGTTGTCCACCGCTTTGCATAACAAACCGGCGTTTAAGAACTGCATCTGCACCGGTTTGCTGATGGCTGAAGGCGGACAGAAATTATCCAAACGCTTGAAAAACTATCCTGACCCGAATGCCGTTTTGGATACCATCGGTTCCGATGTTTTGCGCTGGTTCTTGGTTTCTTCTCCGGTCTTGAAAGGCGGCAACTTGGCCGTAGATAAAGAAGGAAAAGAAATTGCCAAAGCCGCTCGCGCAGCCTTGATTCCACTGTGGAACGCTTTCTACTTCTTCACTTTGTATGCCAATGCCGAAGGTTATAAGGCCAAAGAGGTTTATTCTTCATCTGAAGCCATTGATAATTATATCTTGTCCAAATTGAAGAGATTAAGCCAAATTGTCAAACAAGGACTTGAAACTTATGATGTTTCCATGGCCACGAATGAAGTCACATCCTTTATGGAAATTTTGAACAACTGGTACATTCGCCGCACTCGTGACCGTTTCTGGGAAGGCGACAAACAAGCCTTTGATGTGTTGTACACGGTTTTGGTCAACCTGACCAAGATTGTGGCGCCGTTGATGCCGTTTGTCTCGGAATATGTCTTCAAAACTTTAACCGGTGAAGAATCCGTTCATTTGACCGATTATCCGACTTTGTCAGAAATCAAATTGGATGAAAAACTGGTCAAAGAAATGGACTTTTTGCAAGACTTGTGCTCGGCTGCCAAGTTCATCCGTGAAGAAAAGAACTTGCGCAACCGCTTGCCTTTGCAAAGTCTGACCGTGGTTGGCAAAGACTTAGACTTTATTGGCGCGCAATATCAAGACATTATCAAAGATGAGTTGAATGTCAAAGAAGTCAAGTTGGACAACAACTTAGCCAACTATGCCGACAAGAGCGTATATTTATACACCCCGTTGTTGGGCAAGGCTTTGGGCAAAGATATGGGACCTGTTATGGGTGCTTACAAGCAAGGTCAGTGGGAAATAAATGCCGACGGCACCTTGAATATTGCCGGCAAAACCTTGACCAAAGACTTGTTTGAAGTGCGTTTGAATATGAAAGAAGGCGTGGCCGGCCAAGCCTTTGCCGATAACAAAGCCGTTGTCACCTTGGACACCACCGTGACTGATGCTTTGCGTCGAGAAGGTATGGCGCGCGACTTTGTTCGCTTGGTTCAAACCTTGCGCAAAGACAAAGACTTCAACATCTCAGACCGCATTGAGTTGAGCTATCAAACCGAAGATGCCGAACTGGCTCAGGCCTTGGACGAAAACAAAGCCTATGTTGCCGAGCAGGTTTTGGCCGTCAAGTTTGAAAAAGCCCAAAATCAGGGAACGCAAGCCGAGATTGAAGGCAAAAACATCTGCTTTGATGCCAAAGTTGCATAAAAATAAGCTAAAAGAAGGAAACGCCGCTTTCATGCGGCGTTTTTTTATGCCTTTTTTAACTATTGATAGAATAATATATTCTCCAAAAAAGGTTACAGTTTTATGATAATGCCAAAATTTAGACAAAAACTATTGCTATTGGTCTAATTTTGCGCTATGATAAAACAAAATGAACATTTAATTCGAGGTGTATTATGGCTGATAAAATCACGGTGGCAGAAGCAGTAAACTTAGCAAATCAAAATACCAAAGATTTGACCAACGAGCAGTTGACGCAAATGAACGAGGCATTTGCCGAAAATTTCTTTAACGGAGAGCCTCGCTCGGCAGAAGTTCAAATGGCCAGCGATGTTACAATCGCCGAAATTGATGCCAGATTAGACGCTTTGGCAGGAAAACAAGACCTCTATGACGAAAAAGATTTGGACAGCATTATTGCTATGGCCGAGTCGGTCGGTATGTTCTCACAAAGAGCAGATATAGCCAAAGCAGTTTTGGAAAAAGCTCAAAAGCAAAAAGCTGATATGGCCGCCGCCGCTCAAAATATTGAGGTGGTTGAAGATAGAGAAAATCAAGCCCAAGATACCGAGCAAGCAGAGCCTCAAACCGCTGAAAACCAAGATGAAAGTTCCACCACCGCCGCAACCGAAAACAAAGAAGATGAAGATACGCTGACCGGAGAAGACCAGCAAGCCATAGAAGTTGTGGAAAACACACCCGAAAGCCAAGCTGAATTAAACAAATTTGATAGAGAAGCCGGCATTGACAAAGTCACCCAAGAGCAGTTGGAAAAAAATGACAAGATTATGGATGGCATAGAATCTCCGATGGCCGTTAATGAGCAAGGCCGGTTAAAACATCCGGAATTTGCCGACGAACTCAAAGCTCTTAACAATTTGACCATCACGGATGATAAAGGTAATGATTTATCGAAAGAAGATCAAAATTCAATCCGTGCCGATTTAATCTATGCCGCTCAGCTTGAAGCAGAAACATATGCCCGTGCGGCCGGCAACGGCAATGAGGCTGATGTTCAAAAACTATATTATGAGCATTTCAAAGAGGCTTTGCAAAGAAACATTGTGTCAGCCGCATTTGCTTCAAGCGTCAAAAAAGGCATGACCCAAGAGCAGTTGCAGGCAAAATTTGCCGAAGCCGTAAACAATCCGCAAAAGGCCAGCATTACGGCAGTTCGAGCAGTAACAGCCAACAGCTCGGCCGGAGCAACCAAGATAAAAGATAGAATAAAGGCAAAATTTAAATCCATTCCGGCAGTTCAAAAAATGGAAGCCAAAATCAATGCTTTTGATGCCGCTATGACAGAAAAATATGGCAAAAAATATCAAACAGCCAAACGCATTGCCAAAGCGGCTTTAAGAAGCATTAAAAATGTTGCCGTATATACAGCCATCGGTGCCATGTCCGGTCCGGCCGCACCGATTGCTATGGCTGCATTAGCGGCAAAAAGCGCCTATGATTCGACAAAAGCCTTACAGGCAGAGGCTAAAAAGAACAACATGAGTTTTTGGCAATATGCCAAAGCCAATAAGGGAAAAGTTGCTTTAGCTTTTACGGTGAGTGGTTTATCTTTGGCCGGTGCCGCATTAGGCATGGGTGCAGGTGGACAAGAAATGGCAAGCAAACTTCGACCGGCATTAAGAACTGCGACCAGAGTATTGGCCGTTGGTGGCAAAGCTGCGCCGGCCTTGGTTAATACGGTAAAAGCCGGTTGGAAGAAATTAGTAAAAAAAGACAACGAAGGAGCTCAGGCCGATTGGGCAAAAGCCAAAGAAGGCTGGGCACGCACAGCTGAAGCCTTTGTCGGTATTGTTGCCGGTTCGATGGCCACGGAAGGATTTTCTGAAGCCAAAGAATCCGTGTCGGCTTCAACCAACCACGAGACCGCAAATACATCAACCGAAAATCAGGCCGCGCCTTATGTTGACAACCAAATGGCACCGGCCGAAATGGCGCATACGCTGGAAGCTATGGGCTTAAATCCCAATGTAGTCGAAGGCATGACGCCGGAAGCCATGCAGCATTACATAGACACGCATCCTGAAGATTATCAAGCGGCGCAAATGATGATGCAAGATAAAGACGACAACGTCAAGACCGATGTCAATGATGCAGACCATGGTCAAGGCTGGGCAACCGCCAATGAAACGCAGTTAGACCGCCTGATGGATGCTGATCCGGCCAAGGTCAATGCTTTGTTGAACGATGGCGAATGGCATTCTTCTTCTGAGTTGAAGGAAATGATGGAACATGGTCAGTTCAGTGAAGAGCAACTCAAAGCCATTCATGGATTGGCAAGTAGAGAGTTTGATGAAAATGGTCATATCATAGATGCCGACTTGAACGCTTATTATGAAAACATGGCTAGAGAAGCCGCCGCCGGAGAAGCGGCTGAAGCTGCCGCCGGAGAAGCGGCTGAAACTGCGGCCAACGAGGCTAATGAGGCTACGGCAGATCAAACAATGGGCGCCCAAACTTTGGAAAATGCTCCGGTAGAAGAGATAGAGCAGGAGCAAGTTCCGCAGATGACGCCGGAAGAACAGCGCGCTTATGAAGAAATTTTGAAAATCATCAGCAAAGATGAAAATATGGCTGATCCGGAAATCAGGGCTTCGGTAGAAGGTTTGGCAATGGGTCATTTGCATGAAATGCAAGAGATGATAGCGCGAGGCGATAGCATTGCTTTGGCAACAAAAATTGCCGAGTTGCAAAATCAAGATTTGGTGGAAGCAACCCGAGCCAATGAAAATGACAGTCGCCGCTTGGCCAACGCCAAAGAAGATGTTTTGGAAGTAAAATCTAAGTTAGACGCGGCCAAAGAAGCCTTGGCTCAAGATCCGAACAATGAAAAACTTCTAAAAGAAGTTGCCAAATTGGAACAAAAATTTGATAAAGAAAGTCTAGATTTAGAGCAAAGAGAAATCAAAGATGAGCGCTCTGAGCTCAAAGACCAAATCAAACAAGATGAAAAAACTCTCAAAAACAGAGAAGACAGATATGAAAATCTGGAAAAAGCCTATGGCTTGAGCGAAGAGCAAGTTCGCCAAGGTTTGAAAGACATGGGGATAGACGTTCACAATCTGCCGCAAGATATATCAACTCTGCCCAAAGAAGCTCAAGATTTGCTTCGTGTCCAAGGCTTGTATACGCAAGCTCATCAAATTGATTCAGTCTTGCAAACCCGCATCCAGAACAATGAACAACGTCTTTCTGATTTGGAAAAACTGGAAGACCAAAGCAAAGCCGATGAAAAAGGCGTCAAAAAAGGCATGGGCCTGAGTGTTGAAGCCCAAGAAAGACTCCCCGGCCAAAAAGAAATAAATGCCCAAAGCGGAATCATTCAATCCGTGGTTGCTTTGCAAAAAAGTCAAGGAAGATAAAAATCAATCATAAACATCAGCTTTCGGAGCAGCTTGAGAGAAGTTGCTCCTTTATCTGAATGTTACAGTTTTTTGACAATTGTAAAAAAACGTAAAATTTAGTCAAATTTGACAAAAATATAGTTGTTTTTATGGAAAAAATATGCTAAAGTACAACTAAATTTAAGACAACAATGTTTTTTCGGGGGAAAAAATGGCACAAAATTTTAATGAAATGACCAAAGAAGAGCTTGAAGCAGTATTGAACAGTGACAGTATTGTAAAAATGAATGCTGCGGAGCTGAACAATCTGCGTAAGGCCGTCAAAGCTGCCGGCCTCCTTTCCGTGCAATATGACAATATGTTAGGTATTGCCATCAACAATCGCACCTATGAAGAAATTAAAAACAGCGATAAATATACCGAGGAAGAAAAAGCCTTGGCTTTAGATGCGCGTAATGAATATAATAAGGAGCTTCGCGCCCGCACCAAAAACAAGCTCTATAATGCCGAAGAAATTATGAGCAAAGCCGTGGAGAGCAACGGAAAATATCACTTTGATGAGTTGACGCAAGGTGAGATGGATTTCCTTTTGGCCAATGGCATTGTTCGCCTGAACCAATTGAACATTGGCAAACCATATAACATTGGTCAGGTTGAAAAAGTTGATGCGGCCAAAGGTTCAGCCGAAAATTTGTCGGAAGATGTTAAAAAAGCCGCAAATTTCTGGAATAAGTTTAATGACAACAAGAGCGGAGTGCAATACATCATTCAAGCCTTGAAAGACAACAGCGTAAAGGTTGAAGCTCAAAAGAATAAGAAAACCATCTTTACCGGAATTGATCGCGGTAACAAAGGTTTTGATGTGGTTAAAGATGAAAACAAGAACCAAAACGAGCCTTATGCCATTTATGATTTGATTATCAAAAAGGCCAAAACATCAAATCCCAAAGCCAAAATCCGCATCAAAGACAATGTTAAAGATCCGGTTTTGCGCAACAAGATTTTGATTGCCTGCGCCAAAAACAATATGGAGCCGATGGGCAACTTGCCGCAAGGTTTTGACTTTGCCGCTTTGAAAGAGTTGGTCAAAGATGTCAAAGATTTGGCCGCCATCAATGCTTTGGCAGAAAATCTCTATGAGAACAGCGTGGTTGAAATTGTCAATGAAAAGCCGGAAAAAGAAAATAAAATAGTTGTTGCCGCCGTGGTCAACACCGACCAAGCTCAGAAACCGGCAGAAAACAAAGCTCAAACCGAGAAAAAAGAAAATAAAACCGCAGTTGCCGGTGCCGCATTGGTCAATACCAATCAAGCTCAGAAACCGGCAGAAGGCAAATCTCAAAACGAGAAGAAAGACGATAAAAAGAAAATAGCCGTTGTTCCTTTGAATGGTTTAGGTGGCAATGGAAACAATGGAGCTGTTCCTTCTGCAACACCGACAAACACAAATTCAAAACCGGTTGAAGCGCCGAAACGTCCCTGGTGGAAAAAAGTTCGCGATGCCGTGGTTGTCGGCGGAATTGCACTTTTAGGTCTGATTGGTGTTCGTAGCTGCCAAAACCAAGAAAGACTCGAAAAGAAAGTTAAAGATTTGCAAGAACAAGTTGATAATAAGAGCATTGAAGATTGCGAAACTCTGGGCCAAATTCGTGCCGATGCTTATATGAGAGGTTTTGCTGATGCGACCAAAGACTGCGAAGAGCAAAACAAGCCCAAACCCAAACCTGTGGTCAAGAAAAAGACTCCGGTAAGAAAACAAACAACGGTTAAAAAACAGCCTGTTGTCGTGAAAGTTGAGGCAAAGAAAGAAGAAAAACAAATGCCGGATTTGGCTGCTCCGGTTTATCCGGCAGAAGAGATTAACGCTCTGCAAACAAGAAGCGCAACGCCGGATACTTTGGCTTTTCAAGATGTTCCGGTTGTGGCACCGAAAACATCATTGGAACCTATTGATACCGGTATAAAACATGAAAAAGACTATGAATTGAATGAAGCGGTTGAATTAAATGCTAAAGGTGAAGTCACCCCTGATAATGCTAAAAAGCCACAAGGAAAGGGAAAAACTTTAGATTTGAGCAATCCGGTAGATTTCAATAAGATACGTCAATCAATAAATACCAATGTTCACTAAAGCAAAGAAAAGCTCCTCAAATGAGGAGCTTTTCTTTTTTTTCTCTAATCAATATATTTTCGGATATAACGCGTGTTTTTGCCGACGCGTGATAAAATTTCATAAGAAATTGTGCCGGCGTCACGCCCCATATCATCAAGCGTGTAAAAATCATCGGCAAAATAGGCCATATCGCCGACTTGCAGATTTTCCACATTCGTCACATCACAAATCACATTATCCATCGACATACGGCCGATAATCCGTGCTTCAAAGAGCTTGCCTGCGGGAGATTTGAAGAAAACCTTGCCCACATTGGAAAGCGAGCGCGGCAGGCCGTCGCCGTATCCGATGGAGACAATGGCAATCTTGCGCGGCGAGTTGGCACGATAAGTGGCAGAATAGCCGACAAATTCGCCGACCGGCAAGTCTTCCACCTGCAACACCGGAGCTTTGATATAGGCCACATTTTTCATCTGATTTTCGCGATACGGCGCGGTATTAATGCCATACATGGCCGCACCTAAGCGGACAATGTCTTGCTGAAAATCGCGCCCGAGGAACACACCGTCGGAAGCCGAAAGCGAACCGGGGATATTCGGAAAATATTTGGCCTTGAGACGAGTGAAGTTGTCCAGTTGATGTTTGTTCATAAAGTGGTCTTTTTCATCACCGCAGGCCAAGTGCGACATCACAATCGAAAATTCGGCTCTGTCTTCATCACTCAGAGCTTCCAGCTCTTTTTCTCTGAAACCGAGGCGGTTTAAGCCGGTTTCAATATGGATAACCGGTTTAATGCCTTCAATGCGGTTTTGCTTCCAGTAGGCAAACATTTGCGGGGTGCTGATAACCGGAATAAGTTTATTTTTGCTAAAATGCTCAATACTATCTTCGCCGATTCCCTGCAGAACGTAGATGTTAGCTTCCGGCACAAAAGGGCGAATTCTTTCCCCCTCAATGCCGTGCGCGACAAAAAAGTTGCGGCAGTTGGCTTTTTCATAGAGGGTTTTGGCCACCACTTTGGCGTCAAGACCGTAGGCGTCATCTTTGACCACGGCCGCCGGAATGGAGTGATTGGCCAGCTTCTCAAGTTGGTGAAAGTTTTCAAGCAAATGCTTGAGGTTGATTTCTAAAATTGGTCTTGTCAAAATATGCATAATTTTCTAATATCCTTTCCAGAATGAACCAATTTTTCAATAAGGAAAAATCTCTTTGCAGTTTATAGACACGCATATACATTTGCAAGATTATAAGCAAAAATGTGCAACGGATATTATTGCCGCAATGCTTGGTTGCGGCGTGCAAAAACTGGTGTGCGTTTCAGCTACTGAGGAAGATTGGGAAAAAGTAGCCGCTTTAGCAGAAGCTCATCCGCAACAGATTGTACCGGCCTTTGGCTTGCATCCGTGGTATTTGCCGGAAAGAAGCAAAAATTGGGAAAAAGGCTTAGAAGAAATGTTGCAAAAGTTTCCGCAGGCTTTGGTCGGCGAGTGCGGGCTGGATAAGTTGAAAAATCCGGACAAAGAGCCGCAAACGGAAGTTTTTGTAAAGCATATTGAAATTGCCAAAAAATTCCGCCGCCCGTTGTTGGTGCACGCGGTCAAAAGTTTTGTCTGGATGGAGGAGTTGTGGAACAAAATGCCGCCAAAGTTTGTTTTGCATTCTTTCGGAGGGTCGGCCGAGCAGGCTAAAGTTGCGTTGAAATACGGCGCTTATTTTTCTTTTTCGGGCGGTTTGCTGAAAAGTAAAAAAACTTTTGCCGCACTGGAAATTATTCCCGAGGATAAAATCTTGCTTGAGACCGACGGACCTTATCAACCTCTTGTCAAAGGAGAGGAAAGTGGTATAGAAGAATTGCCGCAGATTCTGAAACAGATTGCGGAAGTCAAAGAAAAAGATGTGGAAAATTTGGCCAAACGGATTTTTCAAAATTCGCTGGAGTTTATCAAACCATGGTAAAAGAGCAGTTTTTGCGCACCTCATTGTTGTTGGGAGAAGAGGGAATAAAACGCTTGCAACAAGCCTCCGTCATGGTTGTCGGCGTCGGTGCTGTCGGCGGCTATGTGGTCGAGGCTTTGGCTCGTGCCGGTGTTGGCCACCTGATTTTGGTGGATTTTGATGCCTTTGATGAAAGCAACATCAATCGCCAAATTTTGGCTTTGCATAGTACGGTGGGGCGCAAAAAGGTGGTAGTGGCCAAAGAGCGGATTTTAGACATCAATCCCGATTGCGTGGTCGAAACCAAAGAGATGTTTGTCAATACCGAAACCTTGCCTGAATTGCTGAAAAATAAGGTAGATTTTGTGGTTGATGCCATAGATTCCTTAAACCCCAAATGTTGTCTGATAGAAGCGCTGTGGCAACAAAAGATTCCATTTATCTCCTCCATGGGAGCGGCGTTGAAAACCGACACCTCTTGTATCAAATTCGGCCATTTAAGCCAGACCAAAAATTGTAGTTTGTCCAAGTTTGTTAGAAGACGGCTGAAAAAAAGAAAAGTTGAGATTAGTGAAATTGATTGTGTCTATTCCGATGAGCAAATCAATTTACCGCAAACCGCGCTGCTGGAAACCAACGACGAAGGAGAAGATATGGCATCAGACGGCAGAAAACGCCATATTCTGGGCTCATTGCCGACCATTACCGCCATTTTCGGCTTGACCATCGCCAACCAAGTTATCAAAAAAATAAGTCAGAAAAATGAACAGGAAAAATAAATGCTGAACACGCCAAAATCTTTAAGATTGCACATCGCCCTCATGGGCAAAGTCAATTCCGGAAAATCAAGTTTTTTGAATCTGGTTACCGGACAAGATGTTTCCATCACCTCGGAAAAAGAAGGCACTACTACCGATGTGGTTGAAAAAAATCAGGAACTTTTGCCAATTGGCCCCATCACCTGGTTGGATACGGCAGGTTTGGGCGATGAAACCGCTTTGGGTGAAAAACGCATGGCCAAAACCCAAGCTGTTTGGGACAGAAGCGATGTTATTATGCTGATTTGCGAAGGAAATAAAATCGGGAGCTTTGAAGAAGAGATCATCAAAGAAGCCGAGAAAAGAAACTTGCCGTTGATAAAAATTTTCAACAAAGCCGATAAGTTTTCTTGCGAAGGCGAGGGGATTAAGGTCAATTCCAAAGATTTAAGCTCAAGAGATGAGGTGTTGAGCAAACTCAAAGCCGCCTTAATCAAAGTTTGTCCGGAAGACTTTATCAACCAGCCCACCATGTTGGGCGATTTGGCACCGGCACAATCGCAAATTCTTCTTTTGGTGCCGATTGACAAGGAAGCCCCCAAAGGCCGCTTGATAATGCCGCAGGTGCAGGCCATTCGCGATGCTTTGGACAATGACCAAATTGTCACCGTGGTCAAAGAAACCGAATATAAATTGGCTTTGGAGAATATGAAAACCCCGCCGGCTTTGGTGGTTTGCGATTCGCAAGTGGTGGACTTTATGGTGGCAAACACACCGGATAATATTGCCTGCACCACATTTTCCATTTTGTTTGCCCGCCTGAAAGGAGATATTGTCAAGCTGACCGAGGGCGCCGCCGCCATCAAAAACCTACAAGACGGCGATAAGGTTTTGATAGCAGAATCCTGCACCCACCATGCCATTGAAGATGATATCGGCCGCGTCAAAATTCCGAACTGGTTGAAAAAGAAAACCGGTAAAGATTTAATAATCAATCATGTCTCCGGCCACGATTTTCCGACCGACTTAGCTGAGTATAAATTGGTTATACAATGCGGAGGTTGTATGCATAACCGCCGCGAGATGTTGTCGCGTATTAACAAATGCGAGCAAGCCGGCGTGCCGATTACCAATTACGGCGTCTGCATCTCAGAGCTTAAAGGTGTTTTAGGCCGAGTCTTGAAGCCGTTTCCGCAGGCTCTGGCGCAATATGACAAAAAATAGCTAAAAACTTTGTTTATTTACTTGAAATTGGTATGTAAATAGACTAATTTCAAAGAAAATTTGCGCAAATGTTTTATGAATGGGACGATAACAAATGAAAATGATAAAACCCATTGTGAATATTTTGAAAATAATTGACAATTATGACGATTTTATCATCGGTTTTTCCGGCGTCATCAGCGACGGTTCATCGGTCAAATCCGAAGCCGTAACGGCGCTTATCAACCTCAAAAAAGCAGACAAACACGTTGTTTTGCTGAGCAATTCGCCTCAGCGTGTGGCCTCAATTGCCAAGATTTTGCATGAAAACCGAGTGCCACTGAGTCTCTTTGATGCCATCATCACCGCCGGAGAAATTTTGCATTATCACCTCAAATCCAAAGCCGGCGTGTACGCGGCGCTGGGTTCCCGCTATTATCAAATGGGCAGTCAGGAGCAAGACGGCGTGTTCAGCGGCTTAGATTATGAACAAGTCTCAGATATCAGCAAGGCCGATTTTATATATATGAGTTCGGTTGCCGCGCTGGAAGATACGACCGACACCTATCTTGCCGAGCTGGAACATGCGGCCGGTTTGGGGATTCCGTTTGTTTGCGCCGGCAATGATACTTCAACCTACAAATCCGGCAAGGTTTGTTTGGCGGCCGGAGCCGTGGCTGAACAATATGCGGTTTTGGGCGGCAAAATCATCACCGTTGGCAAACCGGATGTCCAAATCATGAACTATGCGCTGGAAACTTTTGGCACCGCCGACAAAGACAAAATTTTGCTGATTGGCGATAATATGACCACCGACATCAAGGGCGCCAATCTGGCCGGCATTCATGCCGCATTGGTCAGCAAAGGGGTTCATGTCAATTATCTTGGCGAAGGATATATTCCCGATGTGGCCAAAACCCGAGAACTTTCCAATAGTTTTGATGTTTCTCCGGACTATGTTATATCCAATTTTCGCTGGTGATAAATGTCGCAAAAAGAACAAACAAAGAAAAAATACATCATTTTGAGTTTTGCCGTTCTCATATTGGCGGCATGGTTTGTTTTTGGGGGCGAAGAAACCGCCGAAAAATCTTCTGCCGCGGCGGAGCAAGCCGAAAACACCGGCCAAATTTCGGCCGAAGAATTGCGAATGTTTTTAAAAACCTGGATAGACTATTGCCAACAAGAAGACCATTGCCCGCAAATCCCCGAATTGTCTTATGATACGGCAGATGCTCAGAGCCGTCTGGATACAAATTTGGCCGTATGGCTCAGACAGCGCGGCTGGAATCTGAACCGATTTGTCTATGTCGAAAGCCGCCTGCGCGTTATCATCGCCACCATATTGCGAGACCGTGAAATCTTAAAAAGGCAACAGTTGATGCGTGAAGGGGCGCAAAATGTAGATAATGCACAAATGGCAGAAACGTTGCGCCAAGCCTCGGAACGCCAAAACCAAGCCTTAAATATAGAAAAAATATCTCCGGCGGAACGCCAAATGGTAGAACCGCAGTTGGAGGCCATTGTCAAACTTTTGGACGGACAATATTAATAATCAGGCTTCCAATTCTTCTTTCAAAGCCTGAATCTCCAGCCACTCATTTTCGGCTTTTTCAGCTTCGGCTTTCAGCGCCAGCAAATCGGCACTGAGTTTTTCAAACTCGGCGCGGTTAGAGTTATATAAATCCGGATTTCCGAGTTGTTGCTCGGTCAGGGCAATTTTTTGTTCCAAATCTTCCACTTTTTGCGGCAAAACCTCCAGAAGGCGTTGTTGATTATAGCTGAGCTTGGCGGTTTTCTTGGTACGATTCTCTGCAGAAGCGGGCTTGGCGGCAGGCTTTTTATTCTCTTTAATCTCCGGCTTGCTTTGTGCCTGCATCTTGGCCAAAATTTCAGAATAACTGCCGGCATTTTCAAACACGGTTCCGTCACCTTTCATATAGATAACGGAGGTGACCACCCGATCCAAAAAGTCGCGGTCGTGGCTGACAATCAGCATGGTGCCTTCATAGTCGCTCAACACTTCTTGCAGAAGGTCGAGCGTGTCCATATCCAAGTCATTGGTCGGCTCGTCAAGGACCAAAAAGTTGGAAGGCTTGGCCAAAGCCACCGCCAACATCAAGCGGTTTTTCTCTCCGCCGGAAAGGGCAGAAACCGGACAATGTGCTTGGTCGGGGCGGAAGAGAAAATCTTTGAGATAGGCAATCACATGCCGATATTGTCCGCGCACCAAAATATGGTCGCCTTGGTCGCAAGGGGTTTGCCACAAGGTTTTCTTGGGGTCAAGCGTCATGCGATTTTGGTCAAAATAGGCTTCTTCGAGGTTTTTGCCGATTCGCACAAAACCGGAGTCGGGCTCGAGTCTTTTGGTCAAAAGTTTGATTAAGGTAGTTTTTCCGGCGCCGTTTGGACCGGCAATGCCGATTTTGTTGCCCTTGATAATGCGGGTAGAAAAATCTTTGACAATGACCTTCTCGCCAAAAGCCTTGCAAATATTTTTAGCCTCAATCACCAACTTGGAGCGATAATCGCCTTCATCCACGTTAAGATTGATGTTTCCAATCTGTTTGATTTGCTCTTTTCTCTCAAGTCGGAGCTGTTGCAAGCGGCGGAGCCTGCCCTGGTTGCGGTGGCGTCTGGCGGTCACACCTTTGTGTAGCCATTCGGTTTCTTCTTCAAGTTTTTTATTGAGGTTTTTTTGTTCAATAATTTCTTGTTCAATAACTTGGTCCTGCCATTCTTCAAAAAACTTAAAACCTTTGTTGTTGCGGCGCATGATACCGCGGTCGAGCCAAAATGTGGTTTGCGAAACATTGTTTAAGAACATACGGTCGTGAGAAATGACCACAACCGCGCCGGCAAAGTTTTTGATGATGTTTTCCAAGGTTTCAATGGCGGCAATATCCAAATGGTTGGTCGGCTCGTCCAGAAGAAGAATATCGGGGGCGTTAATGAGAGTTTTGGCCAAAGCGGCTTTGCGCCTTTCGCCGCCGGAAGCAGATTTGGGGTCGGCATCGCCGACAATGGAAAATTGTTGAATGAGCATATCGGCCTTATATTCTTGTCCATGGCCGTTGTCAGGCAGGCCGGAGAGAATCATCTCGCGCAGGCTTTTGTAGGGAGAAAAGTCCGGCTCTTGCGGCATATAGGCAATTTTGATGCCGGGTTGGATGAAAATTTCGCCGTTATCGGGCTCAAGCACGCCGGAAATCACTTTAAGAAGGGTAGATTTTCCCGAACCGTTGCGACCGACCAAAGAGATTTTGTCCCCACGGTTAATATAGAGATCAACATTGGTAAAGA
This sequence comes from uncultured Alphaproteobacteria bacterium, assembly GCA_944390265.1. Taxonomy (GTDB): domain Bacteria; phylum Pseudomonadota; class Alphaproteobacteria; order RF32; family CAG-239; genus CAJLXD01. Next base: position 25,060 of record CALXPK010000014.1, read on the forward strand.
GATGATTAGAGCCGAAACTCAGCTCGGCTCCTTTAATGGCATAGATAGGTGGTTCGGTGTTCATGTTATTATAAATCTTCTTCGACAATTTTCATCCCGTCGACCTGCCATTCGACTCCGCGAGCGGCCCAAAGGAAAAAGTCATCAATTTTATCAATGCTGATTCCGGCTTTGGTGCCGATTCCGTAGATGATATCCACCTCGGTATCAAGGAGCTCGTGTCCGGCAATGGTCAACATAATCATGTTGAGAAGGATATAGCGTCTAATTGCAATATTGTCAATTTGATTAAGCGCCAAAACAATATCCGGGGCTTTGGCGGAAGATTTTGTTTTCACTTTTCGGCCGTCGATACCGCATCTAAAGGCCTGCAATTTAAGAAAATCGAGCTTTTCGGAGGTGCCTTTTTTATCCAAAGCCAGCATAAAAGCAAGAGCTTTCATATAAACATTTTTTTCAAGATCGGTAAAATTTTTGGGTAGAATAGACATATCAAGCTCACACAAAAGAAAGTTAACAAGTTTTTGCGAAACAAAATAAAGGTTTGCAAAAAGAAATAAAATAATTATATACTGTTCACAGTTTTGTTAAAAAAAAGTAAAATGGAGTAAGAAAAATGCCTTTGAAAATTGAGCTCAAACCGCACGAATGCATCATTATCGGCGATGCCTTAATCACCAATGACGGCGAACGCACCCGTTTTTATATTGAGGGAAACATTCCGATTTTGCGTGAAAAATTCATCTTAAGAGAAAAAGAAGCCAACACGCCGAGCAAAAGAGTGTACTTCATTGTTCAACAAATGTATTTATCGCGAATGCCGGAAAAATTGCATGCCATCTATCTGGAATATGTCAGAGATTTGCAAAAAGCGGCACCGAGTCTCATTCCTTATGTGTCCAAGGTCAATGAAAGAATCATCAATTCAGACTATTATGGCGCCATTAAAGATGCCAGCGTTCTGGTCAAGAAAGAAGATGAACTTTTTGGCAAAATGCTGAGAGGTGAAGAATAGAAAAGCGCTTATTCTTGTGGATAATGTTATAAAAATACTGATAAATTAAAAAAAAGAGTGTTGAATATTAACAAAAGGTAAATTTTTATCCGCAAGAAGGAGAAGAAAATATGGCAGATATATCATTAACCGCCAGCATGCGTTCAAACTTACTGTCGTTGCAAAACACTCAAAGTTTGATGGATATGACACAAGAGCGTTTGGCAACAGGTAAGAAAGTAAACTCGGCATTAGACAATCCGTCATCATATTATACGGCGCGTTCACTGAACAACCGTGCCGATGACTTGGATGCATTGCTGGATAGTATGGGGCAAGGTGTTCAGACCATTAAAGCCGCCAATGAAGGTATTGAAACAATTACTTCCTTTGTTGAGCAAGCCAAAGCCGTTGCCAACTCAGCCCGTGATATTGCCAGCAATTATGATAAATATGCCATAACAACAGAAGAAGTCACAAAACCCATTGAAGGTAATATCATCTTAGATACGCGTGATGATTTAACCACGTTTGATTTGACTTTCGCTGATAATGAAAATGAAAAATCTTTCACGGTATATCTGGAAAACGGTACTCAGAAAACCATTACCACAATTGCCGATTCAGTTGCTACAGATGCAAAATCAATTGCCTCAGATGTTGTAACCCAATTGCAAGGTATGGGCTTGAACGCAAGCTTGGATGAAGCCGGAAAAGTCATTACCGTTTCTTCAACCGATGGAACAGATGTTTCTTGGACCAATGGTACGGATGGCGCCGGTGCCGATGGTTTGGCTACAGATGATGGGGCTGCCGTTGTAGTGACTTTGGATACGACCAGCGGTGCTAACTCTGCAACCATTGCCGCTACCATTAACGATGCGGTTGCTGATATCGGAATGGAAGCAAATCCAGATGGAAAAATGGTTGCCATTACTGCTGAAGACTTAGAGTTCCGTATTTTTGCCGATAATACCGAAAAAAACCAAAAAGCTTTGGCAGCCTTGGGCGGTGCGCAAGACAAATCTGCCGGTATTGCAACGGAAGTTAAGCAAGAGCGCATAGACTATGCCGCTCAGTTCAATGAGATTTTGGCACAAATAGATAGTGTGGCCAAAGACTCCGTCTACAAAGGAATCAATTTGTTGCAAGAAAACGACTTGACCGTTATTTTTAACGAAGATCGTTCTTCAAAATTGGAAGTTACCGGCGTAGATGCCAGCTCCAAAGGCTTGGGTTTGTCATCTGCTCGCAATAACTGGCAAAGAGACTCGGATATTGACTTTGCCATTTCGCAGGTTGAAAGTGCGGTAACCGAGTTACGTACCATGGCCTCGGATTTTGGTAATAACTACTCAATTGTCCAAACTCGTCAAGACTTTACCGACAATTTGATTAATGTTTTAACCGAAGGCTCCGACAACCTGACTCTGGCTGATATGAATGAGGAATCGGCCAATATGTTGGCATTGCAAACCAGACAACAACTGGCCATCAACTCATTGAGTTTGGCTTCACAAGCCTCTCAGGCCGTATTAAAGTTGTTCTAGTCGTAACAATTCAGAAAAAAACTCCCTATAATTAAAAAAAGGGAGTTTTTTTTATTAAAATTATGAAAAAATTAATAAATTACACGCTATGATAGTCGCAAATCACAAAGTTCTTGAAAAAAAGAGAATTTTGTGATAATTTAAACCTTGTAATGTTAGAAAAAAACATTCACAAGAATATAACCACAGTATATGGAGAGAAATCATGGCAGATATATCATTAACCGCCAGCATGCGTTCCAACCTCTTGTCATTGCAGTCCACCCAAAGTTTGATGGATATGACACAAGA
>CALXPK010000015.1 GCA_944390265.1 uncultured Alphaproteobacteria bacterium
ATGGCATCAAAAGTGCGGATACGCTCGACCTCGTCATCAAACATATCAATACGCAACGGCTCATCGGTGCCGACCGGAAAAATATCGATAATATCGCCACGGACGGCATATTCTCCGGGTTCAATCACCTGCTCGACACGGTTATAACCATTGATGGCGGCATAATGCACAAAATCGTTAAAACTCAGTTTATTACCAACCTTAACTTGACGAATGGCATTTAAGAAAATTTTTTGCGGCGGCAGTTTTTGCAAGACCGAACCGACACTGGCCAAGATGATGCGCGATTTTTTGGGCTGGGGATTGCTGACAATGGCGGTCAGCGTTTCTATTCTTTGGGCAACGATATTGATGTTGGGCGAAACTCTGTCATAAGGCACGGTATCCCATGAGGGCAAGAGCAAAACCTCTAAATCGGGATTGAGCCAGCGCAACATATCGGCGGCGCGCTCCATGGATATACCATCGCTCAAAATGTATAAAATATCTTGTTTTTTCTTTTGGCTGAATTTTTCTGCCAGCACGGCATCATAGCCATCCGGCACGGAAGAAACAATTTTGCCTTTTAATTTTTCAATATCGTCCAACATTTTTTTATTTCTGTTATTTACTTAACCGAATAAACTATATACAATATGCGCATAAGTACAACCATTTTTTTGAAAAAAAAGCAAATTCGGCACGAGATTTTATATCCATTATTTGCGACGCTCACTTCCATCGGCGGATTGGGAGAAAAGAGTGCTAAACTCTTGCAAAATTTGGATTGCCGCGTCGTTAAAGACCTTATCTTTCACCTGCCCTCCAACCTGATTGACCGGCGTTATTCGCCTAAACTTGCCGATGCCATTCCGGGGCGCGTGGCCACGCTTAAGGTGAAAGTGATTGAACATGTGCCTCCACAAAAAAAATCGCAACCTTACAAAGTGATTGCGGAAGATGAAACCGAACAAATCATCATCAGCTTTTTTAAGGCTTATCCAACCACAATTCAAAAAAATCTGCCGCTCGGGCAATGGGTGGCTATCAGCGGCAAGCTCGAAAAATTTAACAATTCTTTGCAGATGAGCCATCCCGACTATATTGTGCCGGCCGCGCAGATTGACAGCATTCGCGTGATTGAGCCGGTTTATCCGCTCACCGCCGGCATCAGCAACAAGATGCTGCGTAAATGGATTTTGCAAGCCCTCGCCCGCACGCCAAAGCTCCCCGAATGGTTGGATGAAAACTTGCTCAAAGAGAAAAAATGGCTCTCGTTTAATCAATCTTTGCTTAATTTGCATCATCCGCAATATCTTGCCGATTTGGACATTAACTCGCCGGAGCGCCAGCGCCTCGCATATGACGAGTTGCTTGCCAATCAACTCACTCTTGCCATCGCCCGGCAAAAAATTAAAAAACAAGCCGGACGCTCGCTCAAAGGCAACGGCTTCCTGCGTAAAAAACTTTTAGAAATTCTACCCTTCAAACTGACCGAAGCGCAAGAGAAAGTACTCCGTGAGATTTTTGCCGATCAAGCCTCGCCTTACCGTATGCTGCGTCTGTTGCAAGGTGATGTCGGTTGCGGCAAAACCATTGTGGCTTTTTTCTCGATGCTCAATGCGGTGGAATGCGGTGCGCAAGCCGCGATTATGGCGCCGACCGAAATTTTGGCCAAGCAACATCAAGAAACCATTGCCCCCTTATGTGAAGCACTCAGCATTACCTGCGCGCTTTTAACCGGCAAGACCAAGCCCAAACAGCGCAAAGAAATTCTGGCCAAATTGGAAGAAGGTAAAATTGACATTCTTATCGGCACGCACGCCCTTTTCCAAGAGAATGTTGTTTTCAAAGACTTGGCTTATGCCGTGATTGATGAGCAACATCGTTTTGGCGTACATCAGCGTCTTAACTTCTCCAACAAAGGCAACCATGCCGATATTTTGGTGATGACCGCGACCCCTATTCCGAGAACTCTTTTACTTACGGCCTACGGAGATATGGAATATTCCAAAATTGACCAAGTGCCGGAAGGACGCAAACCGGTTTCAACCCTTGTGATGCCGGTTGAAAAAATTCATGAAGTGGTGGCGGCTCTCTCCCGCAAGCTGCAACAAGGCACACGGGCTTATTGGGTTTGCCCCTTGGTGGAAGAATCGGAAAAAATTGACCTCGCCGCGGCCGAAGAGCGCTACGAATCGCTTAAAAAATATTTTGGTGACCAAGTCGGCCTCGTTCACGGCAAGATGAAAGAAGCCGAAAAAGACGCGGTGATGGAAAAATTCAAAAAAGGAGAAATCTCTCTCCTTGTGGCCACAACCGTGATTGAAGTGGGTGTCAATGTGCCGGAAGCTACCTTGATGATTATTGAACATGCCGAGCGTTTTGGTTTGGCGCAACTGCACCAACTGCGCGGACGCATTAAACGCGGCTTTCAGGCCTCGACCTGTATTCTCCTCTATTCGCATCCGCTTTCGGAAACCTCTCGTGCGCGCCTCAATATTATGAAAGAAACCGAAGACGGATTCCGCATTGCCGAAGAAGATCTCGATTTGCGCGGCGGCGGCGAGTTGCTTGGCACCAAGCAAAGCGGTTTTAACACCTTCAAACTGGCAGACCTTTCCGTACATAAAGGATTGCTCCTTACCGCCTCGCAAGATGCCAAGCTCTTTATCTCGCAAGACTCTGATTTTGTTACACCGCGCGGCAAAGCCCTCAAAAATCTGCTCTATCTGTTTGAGCGTGATGAAGCGGTTAAAACCTACAATCAATAAAAAAAGAGGGGTGACTCACGTCAGCCCTCTTTTCGATTGAAGTTTTATTAACCTTAATCTAATAAAGCAATGTCTGCTTTCTGTAATCAATTATCTTATGGAATTATTCTAATCTGTTGCAGACGCACGGTGGTGTATGTGACTTGGGAATTGTTTTTATTGACCAAGAAAACATTGTTTCCACGATGCGGCATCAGCCAATATTGAAGATTTTCAATCTGTGCCGAAACAATCTCTTGTCCGGGGATTTTGAAATAATCTTGCTGAAGGCTTATATCTGACATGGCAACAAAGGCTTTTATCAACATCTCTGCCTGCTCTTTGTTTTTGCATCTCTTTTTGGTGAAACTATCTTGAGACAGAGCAATGTATAACTCTTGGTTCTCTTTGATAATTTCTGCCGATAAAACGCCCTGATGATAAGTCTTGCCTATTTCATATTCAGGTGTTTCCGGCATTTCCTCAAAAATGTTGATGCTCATTTGCAGGGGCGAATATATCAGATATTTGACCTCGTCTTGCTTTTGAGCCGTTATGACGATTCCGGGGACATAGTCCAAAGCCGATGTGCTGAACAATAGTTTTACTTCCGGCGTTCCAAGTTTGAAACCTTGCAACTCATCTGCAAACAAATTGGCCAACATAGTCTTTACTGCTTCCGCATTAACAATTTTTCTTTCCATAGCTTTAATTTTTAAATTAATAAAAAAAATAATAAAATTTGCAGTTGGGAATGTATTACTCTCGTGGACAAAAGTCAACAAAAAAAATACCCCTGTTTTTTTCAAACAAGGGTATTTTTTTGTTTTTATCTTCTTAAGCTAGGACATTTCCATTGTCGCTTCTTTGAGGGTGGTCAAATTCAGGCCTTTTTTCTTGTTTTGATAAAGGTTAAACTCTTTATGAAAACCCTCTACCGTATGCTGTTTGTTCATTTTCAAATATGTGTCCATGGCAATGACGGCATAATCTTTTGCTTTGGGGGCCATGATGTTCAACATATCTAATACGGCTTTCTTTTTGGCCAAACTTTTCATCTTATCAATTTTCGGCAATGCCGCCATCGCTCTCTGATTATATACCTTGATGCGGTATTTGGCTTTGCTGCTCTCCAAAAACGCAACGGCCGGATTGGACGGAAGCCCTAATTCTGATAATTTGCAATCTTTGCCGGCAACTTGATACAATTGTTCAAATAACTGTTCTTTGGTCAAACCCACCGCAGACAGTTTTTCTACAAACGCAATTCCAACTGTTTTTTTGGTTCTTTTTTCTTCCATAATAATCCTCCCCCTTTTGGCTTTTGTTTTATGTTCTTATCATATCACATTTAGCGCGCTTAAACAAGGCTTATCGTGAAAAAAAATTTTATTGTATGACTCTTTTTAAAATGGTTTCAGTTTCAACCAAATGAACCGCTTTTAAGAAGATTTCTTTTTCGCTTAAAACCGTATAATAATCTTTTTTGAGCAAGGGCGCATGCCGAACCGCCTGAATGTATTGCTCCTTGGGTAACGGGTCTGATGCCATATATTCAAAAAAACCGCTGTTCAACAAAAAACGACGTATCTTGTCTATGGACGGGTTGTTTTGCAACAAGGCACATAAATAGGTTGAAACCCCAACCTGCAATCCGTGTAAATGCGGCCGCTTTACAATGTTGTCCAAAGACTGAGAAATCAGATGCTCGGCACCGCTGGCCGGCCTTGAGGTGCCGGCAATTTCCATGGATACGCCGCTCAACAACAATGAGGTGCTCAAATTGCGCAAAAACTCCGAACTGCCTAAATCATATTGCGGCATGGATAATATCATATCCAGCGAATTGTACGCCAGCATCGCCGCAAAATCATTATACCCGACATAGCCTTTGCGATAGGCCACTTTCCAATCCCATAATGCCGTGGCTTTGGAGATCATATCTCCCATGCCCGAATATACAAACATCTTCGGACTTTTGGAGATAATGTCCAAATCTATCACCACGCCAAAGGGTATGCTCGATTTGACATTGGTTCGGCGACCATCGACCAACAACGAGGTGTTCGGACTGCAAAAACTGTCGTTGGATATGGAGGTCGGAACCGAAATATAGGGCTTTTTTAATAAATGAGCGCAATATTTGGCAAAATCTATCACCTTGCCTCCGCCAATGCCCAAAATGGCATCGGTGTTGTGCGGTAAGTTAAACGCCACTTTGTCCACTTCTTCAATGTTGATATATTGCACAATCTTGTTGCAGACAATTTCAATGTCATTTTGCTCAAAACCTTTATAAAGTTTGCCGCCGATGACTTCTTCAAGCCCGTCGCTCCAAAACAAACCGACATTGGACATGCCCTTGTCAACCAAATATTTGCCGATACGCCCGATTTTGCCATAGCCGATTTTGACCATATAGGGAATGTTTATTTGTCGATTGGCAATAAATTTTTGATACGGCATGGCTCCCTCCTCTGCTATTATTTTATTTTTAGCATACTTTTTTATCTAAGACAACCTTAAAAAAAAAGCCCTTACGGGCTCTTTTCTTCAGAAGCGATGCTGTTGTTTTTCTTTTAACAAAACGGCAAAATAGGTTTGCTCAAATTTCTTTTGCAAACTTTGGGCCTGAGCTATGGCCAGCTCGTTGGCTTTGGATTTGATGATTTGACCCAAGTCACAAAAATATCCGTTCTGATCCGGCAATTTGTCCATTTTGTGAATGTCCATTTTGGCAAAGCAATTGTTGTTGTAGCCCATTAAATAGGCTTTGTCGTTGCCCGCCCCGATAACGGTCATGCGGTGCAGATTGCCGTTTTCTCTTTTTATCCAGATCATGTATATGCCATATTGATTGTTTTGCAGCTCTTGCTCCATCCGGCGACGCAAATTGCCGGCATAGCTGCTGCTGAATGTTTTTTTGTTGGACTGGCAGGCATGCGGATTGGGCACTTTGAGCAATAGTTCTTTGCAGGCTTGGGCAATGTAGTCATCCGGTGAATTTCTTTTTTCCAAAACGCTTAAAAACGTGGCATAGGACATTGACTCACAACTCGATTGCGGCGTGATATGCGGAACTTTGCCGTATTTTTGAATCAGATCTTCTTGCCGGCGATAAAACTTGCGGCGGTCGGTCTTGGCATTTTGCAAGGTCTTGATGTTTTCTTGAAACTGACCAATTAAATCTCTGACCAAGTTTTCATAATTTTCCTGATTGCCTTTCAAACTTGAGGATGCCTCCGCCGGATAGGGAATCACCACATCATCTTGTTGGGGCAAATATGAGGCAAATGAACGCTCGGCAACCGAAGCTGACGGCTTTTTGCCTTCTGCCGACAAAGATCTTTCCGGCACAAAAACTTTCATCTCCTCAGATTTTTTGTTTGATAACAAACCCAAAGAATTGCAATTGCCAAATGACAAAACCGCAAAGCCGGCAACCACCGCTCCTTTGACCATTTGGTTGATCCGATGTTGTGATAAATGCCATTTTTCTTTTACTTTTTTTAACCAACCCGATGTTTTTTCTTTTTCCTGACGAATCACTCGCGGCTCAGCAAGCACAACCGCTTGTGCCTTGATTTTTGCCTCGGTTTGCCGACGACCGACCGCACGTGCTTTTTTATATTGATTGAGCAAATTGTATGAAAGCGGATAATGCGCTTGTTTGCAACAGACAAAAAACTCTTGAACCATGCCGTAAAAATCTTTCTGCGCGGCAACATCCACAATTTTTTTCTCTGCTGCAACCGCTTTCATCAGCTGTTCCAGATTTTTCATCAACACACCGATACGACGGTTTTTGTCCGCATTTCTCAGTTGCGGTTGGCAATAAAACCGGCGCATCTTTTCTACCGTTGTTCTATCAATATATTTGCTTTCGTCTGACTTCATTTTCTTGCTCTATCTTACTTTATTTTTAACACAAAAAAGGAGTCCATTTTGCAACAGACCCCTTTTGTTTTCTGCTCATTCAGGGATCATTGTTTCTTTTCCAAAACACTAATCACATAGTCATAAAAATTTTTATCTTCTTCATGAAGAGAGGCTTCTTTTTTCTCTTTTGCTCGTTCAATTGTGATTTTGGCCAAATTGAAAACTTCCTCACTTGACACGGCACATCTGTCTCTGGCAACATCAGCAACACCGCCTTTGACAAAGTAGCTTTCAACCACTTTTAACTGATTGTCCAATATGCGGATGAGGCCATTGCGCAACAAAAGCATTGTCGGGGCTCGATCCGGCAAAATGGTGATATCTCCGTTGACGGCCGGCAACTGTACGGCAGCAACTTTTTGCGTGCTAAAAATCTCATACGGACGAGAAATTCGAAAAAGTATTTCTTTCATGATCTTTTACCTCAAGCGGCCTCTTCCATCTTTTTGGCCTTGGCCAAAACATCTTCAATGGTACCAACCATATAAAATGCTTGTTCCGGAATGTGGTCGTATTTTCCTTCAATGATTTCTTTGAAGCCTTTGATGGTGTCTTCCAATTTGACAAACACACCCGGTGTCCCGGTAAAGACTTCGGCAACGTGGAACGGTTGCGACAAGAAACGTTGAATTTTTCTGGCTCTGGATACCGTCAGCTTATCTTCTTCCGACAGCTCATCCATACCCAAAATGGCAATAATATCTTGCAAAGATTTGTAACGTTGCAAAATCTCTTGAACCTGACGAGCCACCTGATAGTGTTCTTCCCCGACAAT